>JAHEYM010000171.1 GCA_023251595.1 Bacteroidota bacterium | reverse complement strand
CGGCAACTATAAACAATTCCATTTTATTCTCATTTTAATCGCTCTTAGGATAGTGCCGTCCGGAAACCGTTACAGATCCCCCAAAACGTATTTGCATTTTTCTAACTCTGATTATTCTTCAACACGTTTTGGAGGATGACAAATCCACGCCCATCAAGGTTTTGGAGTGGGATGGAGAGGGACGCGCGCTTCAGTCTTCAAGTACATGAATACTTTATAGCGCACGTCCCTCTCCATCCCCAAATGATAACGGACGGTGTCATCCTGTTAAGGATGCGATAGGAGTAGAAAAAGCATGACCACATTAAATTCAGCGGCACCATCAGGTGCCGAACCAAGACGCAGAGAATCAGCAGAAAACGATGACGAACTTCAAATTGTTTGTGCTTTCAAAATGATTTTTTACTTCGCATGGAGGCTTTTGTTCCACCTCTGACGAGGCTGTAATTATTTCCGACTCGCATCATTTCTACCACTATCGATCTCCGATGGAGATCTTGAAATTGAGAAATATATTTCAATCCGGCTGGAATTTGTGAACCTTAGTGACTTTGTGCCTTCGTGGCATAGAAGCTTTTGCCACGAGGTCTCAAAGACTTAAAGATGCACAAAGATTAAAATAGTATTTACTTGAAAATTGATTATTGATATATTGAATATTGATTATTCTTTTATTTCACCGGCTTTGTAGCATAATTCCCGATCTCCGCGCACTCTTTGCAATAAAGCATACGTAGCGGTTCATAATCGAACGATTGGAAACTGATGTTGCATGGACCCACAAACATTTTGCACCATTCATCATTATTTAAATGATCTTTTGCCCATTTCACCAACTCATAATATTTTGTTTCAGGATATTCCTGAATATTCTGATACATCATCTTCACAAATAATATTAACATTTCATGATTTGGATTTTCATGTTTCAGAAATGGTAACATGATGCTGAGCGCGTAGTTGTTTTTATCATAATATATAAAAAATCTTCCTAATTTCAATGCAAGTGCTTCATCAATAGGATGTGAATTGTAATATTCAAACACTTTCCCCAGACAATATTCTATGATGGGTTTTGTATATTTCGTTAATGCGAGTCCATGAAGATGATCGAGTGTCTTGAAATAAAAGTTCAATTGCATCTGCTGATAATAGGGTTTGAATACTGTGTCTTCAAGGACGAAAGGCGAGAGGGCGGTGATAATTCCCTTCACGAAATAAAAGCGTTTATCTGCAGACAAACTTGTATACGAGCCATCCTCAAAATTATCGATGAGAAACAGTGCCTGATTATATTTCGCCCGGAATCGCAATTTCGGATCACCACCATGCTTGGCATCACACTCGAGTATCTTGCTTAATCCTGTGTAAAAATCCTGTTTGGTGAACTTTTCATTATACTTATTAAATTTATCTTTCAACCATAAACTATTAAACTGAAGTTTGGTGCAACTACAACCTTCCGGGACAGGTAGTTCAAATAACAATGCCTCGTCGAGTTCTCCTTTTAAATAATATCGGTATGCATAATGTTGAAGTTTGTCCAACGTATCGGTATAGTAGGGAATCTTATATTCTAGTTTTTTATTCTTGTTGAATAATTTCAAACTGTCGAGACAACGGTTATAATTATCGACCACGTGCCACCTTCTGTTTTCTCGTGTAATGTTTTTGGAAAAGTCGAGAGAGATGTCTGCTTTTCGTTGCTGTGCAAGGAAATATTCGTATTTATTGCAAACTGCGGTATCTTCAAAATGTTTTTCAAGTTGCTCCTTATTCATCACTCTTAATGGTTCGAGTCGACGGTCAGTTTGAATCTGCTTCAGAAACATTTTCCACCCATCGCTGATGGTAATTTGTTTCGCGATATTTTCCTTCTGCGCACTTTGCATTGCCTTTAATATACTTTCAGCTCTTTTTTGTTGAAGCTCATCATTAATAGCTTTTGTGCCTTCTATCGATGATTGTGCATTTATTTTAAGTCCCAGTATCGTGATCGCATCTTTACTTATTGATTCAATAAATGGTTTTATATCCTGATATTTATAATTATATTTATTCCATTCAAAAGGAATAACAAAATCATTATGAAATTTATATGGCGGAATTTCGTAATCTCCATCTGTAAAGTATGGCACGTATTTTATCTTCTTGTTATCGGTATAGGGATCACCGCATAGATCGGAGAAGTGAAGAACCCGACACACTTCTTTTTTTCGAATCATCACCAGATTATATTCAAGAAATCCACCCATCTTTTTAGGAATCTTTCCCAATCTCACTTCAAAATATTCTGCTGAACTTTCATTTCTTATTAGCTTCTTAATCGTTGCTCTTTTATCAACCATTTTTCCTTTGGAGAAAAATGTTTTGACCACATCTCCGGTTATATTCAGAAATGTTTTCTGCGATTTATGTTGACGTTTAAAGGCTCTCTTTAGTTTACCTCTATATATAGGTTTTAATACTGTTCCGCTGAAAATACATTGACCGTTTCTTCTTCCAGGCTTCTCATAATAGGCGGGATTACCACAATCATAAGGACTGTAAGCCATTATCTCCGCGGCTAATCCATTCTTTCTTTTCTGAAGCAGATCGCGCATCGCTGCAACTTTTGTGGTGTAGAATATGATCGTTCTTCCGGAAGTTCTGATTCTTGCAACACCATCACTGGAGTCAAATAAATCGTAACATTTACAATGCGCCAGACTGTCGTTCTTTGGTGCTTTTAGTCCCCATGCATGTTTGCCTTTGTGCATGTCGTGACTCACTTCAGAAAATGAAGAGGTTAATTTCGGAGGAATATAATCAGAGTAATTAAACATCTGTTTATTCTCGATGAAATCGTATTTGAAATTTACTTTAGCGAAAACCTGTGCTGCATAAACTTCATTTGTTTCGGGATTTATACTCACTGCCACTCCGGTAATCTGATAATCTGGTGTGATAATATTTGCATAATGATGTGGAGAATGAACCCATCCATCCACAAAATCAAAAGCTAAGAGTTCGTAGGTATTATTTGTATATTCTCTCCCACGTTTATTTTTCATCGGAACATTCACCGAAGTAACTTCCACATTTTCGCCAACCTGATAATTCACTGCGCCATAGAATTCTGCTCTCAACTGGGGATTTTTCTTTTGTGGATTTTCCTCCTGAAAATGACCCAGCATCTTTTTCTTTGTAATATATTCAGCTTGATCGCAAGCCGCTAAATATAAAATAGAATCATTCACCAAAGGTTTTAAATTCTTTAATCCTCTGACACTGTCGATTTTTATTTTAATCAGATGTTCTAAATACTTTTTGTTGAAGGATGAAAAATTGATCTTATCATCCGGCTGTTGTGCAAAACCGGACAATTTCATCAACAAAACAAAAAACAAACATAGTTTGATCCTCTGGAGGTGGGACATAAATTGGATTAAACAAAGACGGGCAAAGTTATAACTATCTTTTGGGCAAGAATATTATAAACTTTCTTCATACAAACATGTCCGGATGAAGCAATTAGGAGTTAGGAATTATGAATTAGGAGGGCTTTCTACAGTCAAAAACTGTAAAATCAGCCGAAAGTGGCAAAAAGTTGGTTTTATCAGGATGGGAATCGTATATTTGTACCCACAAAGTCCCTCCACAGCGTCAAGCCTAAGATATTCCCATGGCTGTGTAACAGTTTCAGTTGTTTTAGTAAGAGATATGCAGATGAGGCATCAGCGGACAATACAGTACCCTAAAACGCCAAATTATACCGGAATCAACCGGAGATTTACACAAATCCTTGTTATCTTTTTCTCTGTTTTTCTGGTCAATCCTCCCGTCTCCATTTCATTGACATTCAGGAATGGTGATCAAAACAGTGGTTATATCGGAATCTGTGCCGGAATAACGAATTATTTCGGCGATTTGAGAAATAACAATATGAGAGGAGTCTCAATTACAAACAGGTTTGGGGGGCAAATTATGTTGGAAAGAGATTTACTCAAACCAATACGTCTCTGCGGAGGATTGTTTTTTGGGAATATTGTCGGTGACGAACTTTCTGCCCAACGTAATTTGAATTTTAAGACCTCAATCACTGCACCCTATGTCGGCGTTTCTGTTGATCTTTTAAATTCAGTTCACGCTGCAAATTCAAATGGATTCTCTTTCTGGCTTTTCGGTGGAGTTGAATATTTTTTATTTACACCAATGGGTGATATTAAAGATGGATCAGGAAAACCATATTACTATTGGAGCGATGGCAGCATCAGAACTCAAACAGAAATTCCAGGTCATACAAATAGTGCGGTCATCATTCAACGAGATTATAACTACGAAACAGATTATCGGAACATGAATATCGATAATGTCAGCAATTATCATAAATCTGCATTGGGTTTTCCGGTGGGACTTAGCATCGAAAAAAAATTCAACGATCGGACAAGCTTCAGAATCGGCGGAGTTTACCATTATACATTAACAGACTATCTCGATAATATTACTGCAAATAGTGTTGGCAGCAGGAAAGGTAATGTTGGCAATGACCAATATCTTTTTCTCTATGCCGGTTTGTTATATAGTATTCCATTCGGAGCAACAAGTCGTTGTCCGGTTCTAAGATAAAATAATATATATATAGTATAAATCTTTCAAGCATGAAAACAAAATTACCTATTCTACTTCTGTTAATGGTAATGACGTGTAATCAGAGAATTTATTCGCAGGGGGTTGTCATTCCTTCGAATAGTTCACAAACAGATTTTCTGAAAACATATAAACTTGTATTGAATAATGCAGATAAGAATTTCCGACTCAACAACGGAGCCGATAGTTTACTATTTCCACAGGACGGTGAGTATTCTCTTTATTGGGCAAAGACCGGTGCCGACAGAGGAAGTTTTGTTCTTGCCGATACAGTTCCGGTAATATATTCTTCGGTAAGTTCAACGCCTTATTCAGTATATAATTGGCAAACTGCAGAGCATGATGCAATTCAGTTTAAAAGAGCATCGAAGCCGGTCGCCATATTTCAAAGTTTGATAAAACAAAACAACATCAGCATTTCATGGGAATCTTTATATTTCAGGAATATGTTTGATAGCTGGCTTTTTAACGACATGTATTCTTTCGTAAATGAAAACAACCTCGACACTGCTTTTCTTCCTTCATCCACAAAATTACTTATCATCCCTGCTTTCTCAATGAATGGTACGGATAACAAATTTTATATCGATAGTCTAGTAAATTCTCATCCTGCTCTTAAAACAAAAATTGATTCTTTCCTAAGCAGAGGAGGAAGTATATATACAGAAGGAAATGCGGCTTATTTTTTAGAAAAGATTCAGTATCTGAATAACGGTGCTGTTGATTTTACACATCTTACGAATCCTAATCCTGTAACAAGTCAGTGTGCAATTAATGTTACAAGTCCGGGTAATCCCGTTTCATTTGCCGCTGAGCCCTGTCTCAATTTTCTATATTCATTTCCTATTCCAAGAGTTAATTGCGGGAGTGCGGAAGTAGTTGCAACCCTACCATCAGGTGATCCTGCAATATTTGTTCTGAAAGCGGCACAAGCAGGAGGCGGAAGAATTATCTGTAATCTTGGTCTACCGACTGTTGGTGGAATTAATAATGTACTTACCGGTAGCAGACAGTTGCAGTGGACTCTCGATGCAGTTCTGTACTCTTTTTGCAGTAATGTTGACGTCACCCGCTCTATATATAATGATTTGCCTGGTGGAATTATTGCAGGACAAAATGCTGTAGCTTATGATAAGATTGATACGTTCGAAGTACGTGTTAAAGTCAGAAATCTTTCTTCGTCTTCGGTTTCAAATATCAGAGTGGCAGAAGATATTTCACCCTATTTATCTTTTGTGGATGTGATCACTTCAGGAGTTACTTATTCTATCAATGGAAATCAACTTGTGTTCAGCGGAATTTCTGCCGGTCCCGAATCAGAAACCGTTATTGTTTATCGGCTGAAAACGCCGCCACTTACAAGTTTAATTCACGAGAATATTGACCAATATCTTGCATTTCAAACTTTTCTGAGATCTTCAACAAATTTAGTCAACTATATAGATAACGAAGGCAATCATTCATACAATCAAATGCATTGCTATGCAGACATGATGTTCAGCGCAGACATCAGGGCAGACGCAGATTTGAACTGGAAAAACTTTCTCGGAATATTTTATCAGCCATTCAAGGTGTTTACCATTATGGAAAACAAGGAACGATCGGCTGCTCTTCAAACTAACTATATACATTACGTTCCGAAAGATGTTCCCTTTTATTGGGTAGATCATAGTTTGAATATTCCGGTCTTAAAAACGCCTGGAGGAAAGTTTATTGATTGTCTTCATGGAAGTGATAATCAATCCGCTCCCACTTATGATATGAGCAATAACGGGCATCCCGACGTGTGGCTCGATACTGCATCTATATATCCAAAAGGTTATGTGCTTACCGAAGATTCCGTGCTTTGGCAAAACCCCTGGCATCGGCTGATAACGGGCGATACGCTTCCTTATTATGAGGACATTAACCACAATGGAATACAGGGAGATGCAGGCGATAAAATTGCCGTGTGGAAAATAAGCTGGAATATAGATACCATGCCCGGCTTACAGGTCTTCGATCCTTATGCTTCTTATGAAATATGGGTTGATCCACCTGATCTTGTAGGCATGGCAAAAGGTGTTTCTTATGTGAATGGAGTTTTGACTCAGCAAACGCCCGATATGTTTTATCCATATTCACCAAATATTAATTCTCCGAATCTTTCTGATACTTCCTGGACTTTCTGGATGGACAGAGATACTGTAACGGGATTAATTAAACAGACGCAATTAATTTATCAGAGTCAGAATAATTATCAGGGATTTACTTTTATTGATACGGCAGCGACACATTATCATTTATTGCCAACCGACAGTCTTGTGGGATCGGTTCCGCAACCGCATAACGAATTCATTGCAGTGTTATCGTTGGGAGGGGAAGAAATTGATATGAATAATCCAACACCTTTGCTCTCAAATTATTCAAATATTAATTACAAAACAATTTTCAACGAAACGAAAAATACGCCGCTACGAACTACCTATACATATTATGCACCACTTCCGAATCCAATGCAGTTTGAATATCTCACCAACAGTTTCAGCCTACAGGATACATTGGGGAATCCATTGACAAAACTTCCCGAAAGAGGAAAGGCATTGATAACTTATGACATAGATGCATCGACGGAATATTCTTATTATTGGATCAGAAATGCAGGTCACGATGTAGATTTTAATGATCCTTCTCTTGCAATTGATGGCATTGATAATCTCGGTGATGGTGTTTTCGGATATATGATTTATGATATTCCGAAAGGTCTCGGTGAATATAAAATTACTTTACCAAAACTAAGTAACGGAAATTATGACATCAACTCTATAGTTCAGGTTGACGGACATCAGTACAATCAATGGATCACCAATCCCAACACACAAGATTCTGTGAGCATTTGGGAAGATGATTTTAAATATCATGTATTTATTCCCCAATTATTGATACCACCGGCATTGTGCGATAAAAATCATGATGGAATTGATGACTGGATTGATGATCGTGGCGATCGGTTTCATTCTTCAACAGGATATCTCCACGATCCGTTTATGATGGGTGACGGTGAAGATTATCCTACGGGTACTTTAAATGTATATGCACATACAGATACTGGCATGGCGGGACTCGTTACAGAAGGCTGGTCGAGCGGAAATGATAACACTTATGGCAGCGATGCGTTCGACAAATTAGGTAAGGTTCATTTTACCATTCATGCGAATTATGAAGGCTGGGGAAAAGAAGGCCCTGTCGATATTAGTCATGGAGGCTGGCTCGTGGTTGAAGAAATTTTTGGCGGTTCTCCATGGGCAATTTTTTCACATAATATGTCTTCATATGCTGAAGGAATGGACATTAAAGTGACTGCTGAGGCAAATCCTTCTGTGGTGAAGTTTGGCATTGATACTGGTTATATAAAACATACAATTGAAGATACAAATGAGCCGCATAATTACGACAACAATTTTGATC
>JAHEYM010000170.1:7645-8119 GCA_023251595.1 Bacteroidota bacterium | reverse complement strand
GATATAGAAGAAGTTAAAAAACATTGCTGTTTGTCCGCGGAGTTTGTATTTATTGCTTTGTATTCCTTCACCAATAAGTTCTCCCTGGATAGCGCAATTAATTCCCAATGCGCGAAATTTATTCTCTATATCCAGTGTCCGCGCGACTTTCCATAAAGTATTATTTTCAGTTTCTTTCAATTCAAGATTACGACTGCAAACTCCAAATTCATCCTTTCGCAAATAATATGTTACGCTGCTTCCGTCCAGTTTTTCGGTCACAAAACATGCAGTACCTTTGTATTTATCGAGCACATGTTGTAAAACCTGCACTCTCGTTTCATCACTTTTCGGAATGAACGTTGGGAAATTACCTTTAACTTCACCGGCTAAATTCGCGGGAATCGGTGGTTCATATTTAATAATGCCCAACGCTTCGGTCACATCCAATCCTTCAACAACATTTTCCGTGCTGATACCATAATTTTCCAGGAG
>JAHEYM010000170.1:0-7635 GCA_023251595.1 Bacteroidota bacterium | reverse complement strand
ATTGGAAAACAAATTCCCTGCGAAACCTGACCGCGTAAACGAATGGTTCTGATTCTCATTCCCCGTGGTTTTAAAAATTCGAAATCAGCATTTTCGGGCATGAGTGAATCGATCTCACAATACACACATAAATCGCCGATCTTGTACTCTCCTTTTTTTACCACCAGTTGCCAACCCAAAACTGTGGCTTTCTCAATCTGGTCGGCACCTTCAATGGGTTGAAGGTCTTTGATTCTTTGTATGCTCGATAGATTTCTCATTGGTTGATGGGTTGATAGGTTGATAGGTTGATAGGTTGATAGGTTGATAGGTTGATAGGTTGATAGGTTGATAGGTTGAAAGGGAATCCTGAAAGGATGAAAGACGTCAACGACGGGTGAAACCCATCGAATAAAAAAACACGTCATCCGAAAATCGGACAACTATTAATAAAATGTCGGAAGGTCAATTCATTAATTGACCTCTACGGTCACCTCATGAAATGACCCTACGCTCGTGATGCAGAAGGAACTCGTTAATCGGTCCGAACACATAATCTTCCCAGCCTGTTTCGTGATCTTTGGTCTCTTTCAGGTTAGGTAGTTTGACATGTTCGAGCGAAATTTCTGTTCCCTCGCCAACACCACGGAGCTTATAATGGACTTCCGAGTCAGCCCACTCTTCGTGAAAATCATCGGGTCGCCAGGTGTAGCTTAACGCTTTCCCCGGAACATAATCGATGACCGTTCCCTTCACCCAACCGTCGAACATTTCAAATTGTCCGCCGACTTTAGGTTCAAGTACGGATTTGCCACCGCCCCAAAGAGCGATCTTTTCCGGATCGGCAAGTAGCGTGAAAACCTCTTCTGGCGAGGCATTCACCCGGAATTTCATTTGGATCGAGAAAGATGTCATATCCATAAAATTTAGCGGTTTGAAGATAGAGATACCAAAAGCGAAAGTCAAATAATATTTCACTTTTTTTTAATTTGTTTTTTCGCAGTTTTTCAAGTGCTCTTTCTTCACCATTTCTTATCTACCTTCGTTGCAGATAAAAGTGTAAATTTTTAGCAATGTTTTGTGAAATTATTACCATCGGCGACGAACTTTTAATCGGACAAGTTGTCGATACAAATTCGGCATGGATGGCTGAACAACTTAACCTTATCGGGGTTCGTGTGAAACAGATATCATCGGTTTCCGACGAGCGTCAACATATCAAAAATGCAATTAAAGAAGCTGAGGGAAGGGCAGATATAATCCTAATGACTGGTGGACTTGGACCGACGAACGACGACATTACCAAAGAAACATTGTGCGAATATTTCGGAACATCTCTGGTTTTTGATGATGCAAGCTTCAACCATATTAATGAACTTTTCTCAAAACGTGGACTCGCTGTGAATGAATTAAACCATAAGCAGGCAGAAGTCCCGGCGAATTGTATTCCGATTGCTAATAAATCAGGAACGGCTCCAGGGATGTGGTTCGAAGAGAACGGAAAAATTTACGTCTCCATGCCCGGAGTCCCTTTCGAGATGAAAGATATCATGACTTCTTTCGTTCTTCCAAAATTAAAGGAGCGGGTGAAAAATGTCTGTGTTTTACACCGCACGATTCTCACTCAAGGAATCGGAGAATCATTTCTTGCAGAGAAAATTGCTGATTGGGAAAACAAACTTCCCCCGAATATAAAACTCGCCTACTTGCCCGATATAGGAAGAGTTCGCCTCCGTCTGACTGCCGTTGGAAACGTTGAACATGAATTAAAGCAGCTATTAAAAAGTAACCTTAATGTGTTACATGAATTAATATGTCATTACATCTATGGTTATGAGACAGATACGCTTCAAGAAGTAGTACAAAAATTGATGCTTGAAAAAAAACTTTCTCTTGCTACTGCCGAGAGTTGCACTGGCGGATATCTGTCGCATTTAATCACATCTGTTCCCGGAAGTTCTGCTTACTATCGGGGTTCAATCATTGCCTATTCTTATGATGTGAAGGAACAGGTTCTTCTTGTTCCGCATGACATGCTCTTAAAGTACGGTGCTGTCAGTGAGGAAGTGGTATTGGAAATGGCGAAAAATGTCAAGACCTTACTCAGCTCAGATTGTAGCATTTCTATCTCAGGAATTGCAGGTCCAGGTGGTGCTACACCTGACAAACCGATTGGTACTGTTTGGATAGCAGCTTCTTTTAAAGAACAATATTTTTCTAAAAAGTTTTTGTTCGGAAATCGTCGCGATCATAATATCATCCGCGCTGGGCAGGAAGGGTTGAATATGTTGAGGAAACTGTTGATTAGGGGTTAGGTTAGGGGTTAGGTGTTAGTGGTTAGTGGTCAGTGATCGCTCGTCAGTGATTTGTTCTCTGTTCTCTATTCATTATTCACTATTCACTACCTCGGTTTCCACGGCCAATTCAAGGGTTCGCAAAAAGTTCGTGTTCTGGGAACGATGGGTTTCAACCAGTCATCTTTTGTCAACTCATATTGATAATCGTCGAGGATGAGTTTTCCATTTTTCACCATTGCCTTCAGATCATAATAGTCATTTTTAAGTGTGTGAAGTGAGCCGCCAGTTCGATAAGCGATGTTGACATATTGGGGATTCAGCGCACACAGTTTTCCGCAAAGGATAATGTGTACAGGATTTTTCAAATCCTTAATGAGTTTGTAATCTCTCATCCCGCTTGTGTTATCGGCAATTAGAACGAGGTCGCCAAAATTTTTCACTTTTTGAGATCCTCTCAGGATTGCCTCGATATCATTTTCCTGAAGATCACCTCCATCACCATCATGCATTACCTTCTCCATCATCTTCAACAAATATTCAAAGTTATCAGCAACTCCCAAGTAAATTCCTCCTGTTTTACCGATCACTTTCTGTTTATCAGCTTTATGACCACCATCGTTGAAAAAAACGAAATTCAGAATCTGATTTTGTCCCTGATAGTAATTCATCAGATGCCAAAGAATTGCCTGACTTCCATATGGATACATACTGCCTGTCCAATCCATCACAACAAGAATATTCTTCCAGTCCTTATTTCTTTCGAATATCGTGAAAACCGTGTTATCGCCAGTGCCTCCCGTTTTCTTCATAAATAATTTGACTTTCTGTTCCATCAACATGAGTGTCCCCGAGTCGATTGGAACTTTTTGAGGTTGAAGTCTTGCGAGCAAACTGTCAGGCAATTTGACTTGGGTGATGGTGGTATTTTTAGGCGTGTTTTTCGGTGGTAGAAATGGTCCCTCTTTATATTTGATAATTATACCATGAAACATCTGACTGGCAGATAACTCATCATCGCAGGCGGTCTGCAAAATCATTTTCCATTCGATGCGATCATCGTTCAACTCAGGATCAATATTGAAAAGTTCCTTCAGACGATTTGCAAGAAGTTCATAATAATTCGTAAGCCAAAAATCTTTTTTTACAGGGAAATGGGTGAAAACTACGTCTATTTCATAGGCCTGTTTTTTCTTATCGGCATTATTCCACGCCTCCCGATTTTTAATTTTATATTCAGCATAACCGTTGGTGAGTGTAACTTGATTTCGGATTGTATCAGCGACATATTTCACCACAAATTTGCTCTCAAAAATTTCTTCAAATGCCTCGTGATCTTTAGGATGATTCAGCGTATCGGCTTCAAACATCACATGACGCGCAGTGGTTTGAGAAAATGTCTGAAACATATTCAACAAAAAAGAAAGAAAGAGGAGAAAGGTTATTCGCATATTCGGAGTTACAACGCAGAAAGCATGTAGAATTATTAGATGAAAATATGTTTATGTCGAAAACAACTCCTGATCACGAAAAAGCCAAAAAAGAGTCCGAGAATGAGGGCGAAGACCTCCGCCATCGTTACAGATTTCATGGTGAATTTTGCTGCATCGTTAACAAAGTAGTTTTTCTTTAATTCCAGAATAAGCGTTTTTTCTCTCGAGAAACAGATGTAATTAAAAATTAGGATAATCATGTTGAGTGAATAGTATAAAATGCTGAGGATTTGTGCCCATTTCAACCGTAAAAAAATCCCTATGATGCAAGAAATAAGAATTGAAGCCGTCACGCATGAATAGAGAATTGCACCGGTTCCAACAATTTCGTTGAGACCAAAAATAATAAAGGGGTGAATGATGGTCAGAACAGAGGATATGATTCCAAAAAACATGAAAAGCATTGAGAATTTCAATTGTAATGGAAGTGCAGTTTTTGTGGCTGTCATGATTGGAAATAATATGATGCAAAGGAAGAAAGAATTATTGGAATCTTGAACTTCTATATTTTTGCGAAAATGAAGTGAAAATTTCGCATATTAATCATATAATAATTTCGAATAAATTCTTAGAATATTACTTAGGAAATTGACAATTTGTTGTGAGGAAATTGACAATTTGTTGTGAGGAAATTGACAATTTGTTGTGAGGAAATTGACAATTTATTGTGAGGAAATTGACAATTTGTTGTGAGGAAATTGACAATTTGTTGTGAGGAAATTGACAATTTATTGTGAGGAAACTTATTGTAATTTAATAAAATTTAGGAGGGTTATCAATGTTTCTATGCATGTTTGTACAGAAATTACACCTAATTTTTTTTTCAAAATGTTGTAGAAGAGCAGTATAGTGCTTATGTTTGTTTCAACCTTTGATCTTAAACTCTTCAACCATGAGTACAGCAATCTTAAGATACCCGAATGCCTGTGATTTTATTGATGGAAAATTCAGTGATAGCAAAGGTCTTGCAAGTCTTGATGTTGTTTCACCACTTGATGGTGAAGTCATTTCACAAGTTCAGCTTTCGGGTGAAGTCGAATTAAATCTCGCCGTCGTATCTGCGCAAAAGGCATTTTCTTCCTGGTCGAAATGGACAATTAAAGACCGCGTTCAGATATTTTTCAATTATCGGGAACTTTTGAAAAAACACTCGAAGGAGCTTGCGGAACTCATTCATCATGAAAATGGAAAAACAATTGAAGAAGCAATCGCTGAAGTGGATAAAAGCATTGAATTAACTGAGTTTGCATGCTCGCTTCCTCAACTCATTCAGGGAGAAATTCTGGAAGTTAGTCGGGGCGTTGAATGTCGCATAGATCGTTTTCCCGTCGGCATTGTGGCCTCGATCGTTCCATTTAATTTTCCGCTGATGGTGCCCAACTGGACACTTCCAAATGCGATTGCACTTGGAAATTGCATGATTCTTAAACCAAGTGAAAAAGTTCCGCTAAGCTCGATGTGGATTGCTCGTCTTCTCAAAGAATCGGGACTACCGGATGGTGTGCTGAGTATCGTGAATGGGGATAGTCGGATTGTTGAAGCAATCTGCAAACATCAGGGAATTGCAGCAGTCTCCTTTGTCGGATCAACCAAAGTTGCAAAAATCGTTTATTCACTTGCAACTTCAAATTTTAAGCGTGCATTGTGTCTTGGTGGTGCGAAAAACCATTTACTAGTACTTCCGGATGCAAATCCGGAAATGACTGCGTCGAATGTTGCGGCATCGGTTACGGGTTGTGCAGGACAAAGATGTATGGCTGCTTCTGCGATGGTTGCAGTTGGAAATGTCGATCATATTATTCAAAAATTATGTGATGAAGCACGAAAAATTATTCCTGGAAAAAATCTCGGTGCAGTTATTTCTAAAGAATCGAAAGAAAGAATTGAAAGATATATAACTGAAGCAGAAAAAGCAGGTGCGAAGATTTTAGTTGATGGAAGAAATTATAAAGTATTAGGAAAAGAAGATGGATTTTATGTCGGTCCAACAATTATCGATCTTGTGACGCCGGATATGAAAATAGCCTCGGAAGAAGTTTTTGGTCCGGTTGTAGCCATTATTCGCGTGAATAATATGGAAGAAGCAATGCAGATTGAAAACAGAAATCCTTATGGAAACGCTGCGTCTGTCTTCACGCAAAACGGCGCTGCTGCTCGTTACGTGCTTGATCATGCAGAGGCAGGAATGATCGGTGTGAATATCGGAGTGCCCGTTCCGCGCGAGCCATTTTCTTTTGGCGGTTGGAATGAAAGTAAATTTGGAGTTGGAGATATTACAGGGAATAGTTCCATCGATTTATGGACACGGTTGAAGAAGACAACAATCAAATGGAATCCCGAATCAAAAACAAATTGGATGAGCTAAGCAATAATAAATTATATTATCTGTGAAAATCAGTGCGATCAGTGAGAAAAATAAACAGCAAGGGAGTCACGCAAAATTGCAAAAAACGATATGAAAAATAGAGAAGATATTATCAAAAACAATCTGGATTACACTTTATTTTCCTGGTCAAAACAAACGGGACTTAATCCGCTTTGCATAGAAAAAGCGGAAGGTGTATATATATACGATTACAATGGAAAACGATATCTCGATTTTTCTTCACAATTGATGAATGTCAATATCGGTCACGGTCACCCTAAAGTTTTGGATGCAGTTACAGAACAGATGAAAAAAGTTAGTTATGTAACTCCATCTTCCTGTACAGATGTACGTGGTGAGTTGGGGAAAAAACTCGCAGAAATTTCACCCGGTAACTTGACCAAAACATTTTTCACGCTGAGTGGTGCGGACTCGATTGATCATGCAATCAAAATGGCGCGGTTATATACAGGAAAGCATAAAATTATATGCAGATATCGCTCTTTTCATGGTGCATCTTACGGTGCGATGTCGGCAGGCGGAGATCCAAGAAAACTTGCTGTCGATTCACAGCAGGCTCCGGGATTTGTTCATGTTGAAGACCCGTATTGTTATCGCTGTCCATGGTCACAAAAAATCGAAAGTTGCAAACGCGAATGTGTAGATCATGTAGAAAGAGTAATTGAATTTGAGGGTGCGGAAAATATTGCAGCAATATTAATGGAAGGCGAAAGTGGTTCATCTGGATGTATGAAATATCCGCCGGATTATTGGCATAAATTAAGGTTATTAGCAGATAAATATAATATACTACTGATCTCTGATGAAGTGATGAGCGGATTTGGAAGAACCGGTAAATGGTTCGGTGTCGATCATAGCGGGGTGGTTCCTGACATGATTGTGATGGCAAAAGGAATTACGTCGGGTTATCTTCCTTTGGGCGGAATTATTGTGACGGATAAAATCGCGAAACATTTCGATGAAAATATATTATGGTTGGGATTAACATATTCTGCACATCCCGTTTCCTGCGCTGCGGCTTTGGCTGTAATTGATGTTTATGAGAAAGAAAATTTGATTGAAAATGCTTCCAAAATGGGTAAATTATTGGAGGTCAAAATGGAAGTGTTGAAACGGATTCATCCTTCGATTGGGGAATTCCGTAATACCGGATTATTGGGTTGTCTTGAGCTAGTGAAAAACAGGCAATCAAGAGAACCGATGGCTCCATTCAACGGAAAAGGGAAGGAAATGGAAGTGATGAATAAAGTCGCAGCGAAAATCAGAGAACTCGGCATGTACACTTTCGTTCGATGGAACTATATATTTACAGCACCACCACTTACAATCAATGAAGAACAAATTGAAGAAGGAGTGAAGATAATTTCAGAAGCTCTCTTAATTTCAGACAAGGAGTGCAGGTAAAAGGTGTGAGCTATGAGCTATGAGCTGTTTATAATTTGCAAATATATAATATATTATGAAATTTCACAAAATATTTTTT
>JAHEYM010000169.1 GCA_023251595.1 Bacteroidota bacterium | reverse complement strand
TTATTAATCACCTCTCTTTCTCTCACTAAATTTATTTAAATAAGACCTGATATGACAAACCAACTATTTGTAAAAATGGTGCTTGACACCTGGAACTCAAAAGTTAAGGACACAGATAAACTTTTTGATGAACTCACGGATGAACAATTACAAAAGGAAGTTTCACCTAATCGAAATACCGGAATATATCTTCTGGGGCATCTGACATCGGTTCATGATTTAATGTTGCCTCTATTAAATTTGGGAGAATCTATTTATCCGCAATTGCTCGAACCATATATTAAAAATCCTGACAAAAAATTTCCTCAAAGTATTTCCACAAAAGATTTAAGGTCATTTTGGAAAAATGCGAACACTAGATTGGCGAAGGGTTTCAACACTTTATCGCCCGACGATTGGTTTCTTAAACATAATTCGGTTTCTGTTGAAGATTTTGCAAAAGAACCCCATAGAAACAGATTAAATATTATTATTAGCCGAACAAATCATTTATCATCACATTTGGGACAACTTCTGTTTTTGAAAAACTAAAATGCACACTAAAATCCTCCCTCTCTTACTCGCATTATTTCTCACATATTGCGGTAAGTCTTATTCACAGTGGACAGCTCCAATGAATATTTCACCTGGTACTACTTCAATAGGAATGAATGAAAATGCAGGGCAATGTTTGGTGAAGGTCGGAGACACTCTTCGAATAACGTACAGCGACCGCAGTACGGCGATGGCAAAAATAATGTATAATCAATCGCACGATCAGGGTTTGACGTGGGGAACACCGGTGCAATTATTCACTTCCCTGAATTGCGGATTCACTGCAATCGCAAGTTCGGGATCTAATGTACATATAGTATGGATGGATTCATTAGGCAGTGATCGCGCTTCGTATTACCGACGTTCGCTGGATGGTGGCGTCACCTGGGATCCGATTATTTGTTTGGATAGTGTTACGAAATTCTGGCCGGGAATCGCATGTTCAGGTAATTTAGTCATCGCTACATTAAATAAAGATTTAGCGGGAAATACTGAGGTCTTTATAAAACGCTCTTTAGATAATGGTTCAACATGGCTGCCTGAACAACAAATTTCGAATGCACCAAATCGATCCGAAGATCCGGCAATAACAATGCTCGGAAATGATGTGCATCTTTCATGGAATGATAAACGAAGCGGAATCATGAATATATATTATTGTCATTCTGCAGATGGTGGTGCAACCTGGGGCACTGAGACCGGATTAACAACAACCGATTCCTATACGTCAATGGTATGCGCGGATGGCAATCATGTGGATGTGCCTCACGGGTTGCGCATTGGTACCACATTCGATCTCGGGCTGGCAGAGTCCGCAGACACAGGTACCACATGGCCGCCAAATCAACTTCTTACAAACACACCTGCTTTAAGCGAATTATATCCTTTTATGGTCCGCGACGGATTAAATATGCATCTTGTTCATATTGGTCCCGGTGGAACTAACTATATACATTCCGCGGATGGCGGTACCACGTGGGATGCACCATTACTTTTAGGAGCCTCGAACGGTCAGCCATTCATTGCATATACAGCATGTGCGTTACACGTAATTTTCGGGAATGCCGGGGCAATTTATTATATGAGAAATCCGATTGGTAATTGTCCGACCGTTGGAGTCAATTCTACTGCTTCTGCTAATTCAGGAGTGAAGGTTTATCCAAATCCTGCTTCAGATGAAATAACTGTCAATACGAGCGACAATGAACCATCCGAAATTACTCTATATGATCTTACATCAAGGGAGCTTTTTCGGCAAACATTTACAAATTCAACGATTGTGAACATAGAAAAGCTTTCAACAGGAATATATATATATAAAATGAAAAGCAGAAACGGCATTCTAAATACCGGCAAAGTGGTAAAAGATTAAAATACTAAAAGTATTTCTACTATTTAAAAAGAACCCTCATGAGAAAATCTGTTATAATTTGCATTTTATTAATCAGTAATCTATTTGCGCTCGCGCAATCTTCCGATTCAGTCATTATACACAGGGTGCTGACATCCGCACTCACTGAGAAGTCCGGAGTTCTGCCTGAAAAAATGCGCTTTGAGTATTTGACACTGAGAATGGAAGCAGGTGATATAGCACTTGTAGTGTATGAATCTACAGACTATGTTGTTGCACTCGGCGTAAACGACTCTTTAGGGCATCAGGTATTTAAGGCTGATGATCCGATGTTCTTTAAAACGATTGGAAGTAAAATAATACTTCCCTATACAGCAGATGCCGCCGGTCCTCGTAATTTTTATTTTACAAGTAAAGACCCTGACAAAACCGGCAAGTTTAAAGTCAACTTATTTTATTATAACAAAGCATTAAACAAGATAAACGACAACTCTCCATTTTGCGAAAAATTGAAGTATATTTGTTCCAATTCACCGACCCGATTTGAATTTCTGAAAGGTCAATCCGGGAGGGGAATTCTTAATAATTATTTCCAGCCGACAATAAATATTCTTCCAAACACAGCTCCTAAAATATCGCACAATACGGGCGATTATTACAGATGCAGAGTTGAATCCTCATCAGAATTGGAAGGCATGAAGAAAAGATATGATGAGTTGGAAAGTCAGATCAGTGTTTGCCTCACCAACCATGCTACAAAGGTATATACGATAGATTCTGTTTATGATTTTGAGAAAAAAGACTTCATCCGAAAAGTTGAATTTTCTCTGAAAGGAGCCTACCCATCAGATCTGAATGGGAATCATATTCTTTCCGAAGTAATTGATAAAGTAATATTGAGTCTCTCGAAAGATGGAGATGATAAATATTTATTGTTGCTTCAAATAGAGTAAATAAACTTATGTCTGCAGTCATCGAAAAATCCACCTTAACATTTTTGAAAGACCTTTCGAAAAATAACAATCGTGAATGGTTTAACACGAATAAAGATCGTTATCTTGCTTCATACGAAAATATTAATTCGTTTGCTGATGTTTTGCTTTTAGAAATGCGGAAACACGACCATATCGATACGGTTTCCGGCAAAAAAAGTCTGATGCGAATCTATAGAGATACCCGGTTTTCTAATGATAAAACTCCATATAAAACATATTTTGGCGGGGGATTCAGAAGAGCTACGAAAAAACTAAGAGGAGGATACTATTTTCAGATTGGTCCTGGTAAATCGCTTGCTGCCGGAGGATTCTTCAATCCGAATCCAGATGATTTATTTTCCATTCGAACCGATATGACCTATAATTTCGATGAATGGCAAAAACTTCTCAAAAACAAGACACTTCGCAAATCATTTACTGAACTCAAGGGCGATAAAATAATTACTTCGCCTAAGGGTTTTACAAAAGAGAATCCTGCAATAGAATTAATAAGATATAAACAATTTTATTTTGAAAAAGAATTTTCGGATAAAGAAGTTCTCGACAAATATTTTATAAAAGAGCTAAATCAAACTTTTAAAAATCTCCGACCTTATTTTGATTACATGAGTGAAGTCCTCACAACAGATGCGAACGGAATATCTATTCTTTAGTAAAATTACAAACTATTGTATAGCCGCAGTTTGGCTTGTAAATGGACTTTTCTGCAAAATACTTAATCTCGTCCCCCGACATGAACAAATTGTCGCCAGAATATTAGGGAATGAATATTCAAGAGTTCTAACTATATTGATAGGAGTTTCAGAGACATTAATGGCGATTTGGATTCTCACAGGAATTAAAAGACGAATAAATGCAGTTGTTCAAATGGCAATAATCGCAACAATGAACGCACTCGAATTTATTCTTGCTCCTGATTTATTGCTTTGGGGGAAGTTCAATTTATTGTTTGCATCATTATTTATCCTTCTCATCTGGTATAACGAATTTCGAATGAATAAAGTAATTATTTCAAAGCCTTAAGATGTTTTCCTTCCTCAAAAACCATCCGTTTGCTGTTGAAGCTTTTTTCGAGAGCTCACTGGTACTTACATTTGCCCTTCCAAAGGAGCAATTGCAAAACCTGATACCTGAGTGTTTGGAACTTGATACATTTGAAGACAAGTGGGCATTTATCGCCATCGCAATGGTTCAAACAAAAGATCTCCGACCAAAAGGTTTTCCGAAATTCATGGGAAATGACTTTTTTCTCATCGGTTACAGGATATTCGTGAGGTACACAAATAATGAAGGTAAAAGATTGAGAGGTTTATATATACTTAAATCAGAAACAGATAGAAAGAAAATGGAAATAATGGGGAATATTTTCACCCATTACAATTACACAACGACCGACATTACTCAAACTTCACATGAAGATATCAAAGAAATAACATCAAACAAATCAGGATTCAAACTCAAAATACAAATCAACGAAGAAGTAATTTCTTTACCTGCCAATTCACCCTTTTCGGATTGGAAAGAAGCGAGAAAATTCGCAGGACCACTTCCGTTTACTTTCACATACAATTCCGTCAAAAAAGAAGTTCTGATCATCGAAGGCGTGCGCGAAAACTGGATCCCAAAACCTGTAAAAGTGATCGAGTACAACTTTTCATTTTTAAATTCACTTCACCTTAAAAATCCTGTTTTGGCAAATGCATTCATCATTCAAAATATTCCATATTGGTGGAAAAAGGGTAAAATTGAGAGATGGAAATGATAAGAAAACCATTTCAGGGAGTACTAAATATTATTCGTTTTAATTGGCATTTATATGTTTTTGCAATTGCTTTTCTTACATCAATATTATTAATTACTCAATACTTTGAAAACCCGATTCAGATAATCATTTACACAGTCTGCATCTTGATTTTCATCACAACTATTGTTTCACTATTGACATCATTTTACATCTATGATCTCTCCGGACTTTATAAATTTTCGTGGATTGATCTTCAAGATACCGATAAAACAATTGTAAATATCAGTGCAGGTTTTGATGAAAGCAGTGCAATACTTCAAAGAAAATTCCCAAAATCCAAACTGATCGTATTCGATTTTTATGACCCGGAAAAACATACAGAAATTTCAATTAAAAGAGCAAGAAAAGCATTTCTTCCATTTCCAAATACCGTAAGTGTAGAAACATCAAATTTACATCTCACCAACGATTTGGTCGATAAAATATTTGTTATTCTATCGGCGCACGAAATAAGGAATGAAAATGAGAGGATTACATTTTTCAAAGAACTGAGAAGAATATTAAAACCAAACGGAAACATTTATATTATGGAACATTTAAGAGACCTTCCAAATTTTCTTGCATATAACATTGGGTTTTTCCATTTTCACTCAAAAGCATCATGGCTGAAAACCTTTCACGGCGCCGACCTTCATCTTGAAAAAGAAATTAAACTCACGCCATTTATTTCTACCTTCGAGCTTACAAAACATGGAAATACACTTTAAAATTATTGGGATTCTATTAGTGCTCTTATCGCTGATACATGTTGTTTTCCCCAAGTATTTCAAGTGGGAGAAGGAATTACAATCACTGAACTTAATAAACAGGCAAATGATGACGGTTCATACGTTCTTTATCGCATTAATGGTCTTCCTCATGGGGGTACTTTGTCTCACCTCCGCAGATGACCTTGTGCATACGGAGCTTGGTAAAAGAATTTCATTGGGAATTGGCATCTTTTGGACTATCCGGCTTTTTATTCAGTTTTTCGGATATTCCTCAATGTTATGGAGAGGAAAGGGATTTGAAACAACCATGCACATTTTATTTTCTTTGCTCTGGACTTATTTAAGTTTGATATTTTTGTTAAATTATTCCCGGTAAACATTGATCAAATTGCGGATATAATCACTATTTTTGTAAAAATATGAACCAAATATCACCATTAAAAAGGAGTACTTCAGAAGACCCAGACTTCCAAAGACTAGTCAATTTTCTTGATATTTATTTGCGAATCAAGGATGGCGACGAACATTCTTTTTATGCTCAATATAATAAAATTGATGCGATAAAAAATGTGGTAGTTTACTTCGAGAATGCACAAGCAGTCGGCTGCGGGGCTTTCAAAGCATTCGACAATGACACAGTCGAAATTAAAAGAATGTTTGTAGATCTGAACTCACGTGGGAAAGGAATTGGAGCAATCATTCTCAAAGAACTCGAAGTTTGGGCATCCGAATTAAACTATAAATCAAGCATTTTGGAAACCGGCAAAAAACAGTTCGAGGCTATACGATTATACCGGAGATCAGGATATTCGATCATTCCAAACTACGGACAATATGAAAATGTTGAAAATAGTGTTTGCATGAGAAAGTCAATCAGTGATATTATTTAAAAATTCGGAATAATAATATGATGTCTAAAATTATATATATACCAGCATTTATACTTTGTTGCTTTTTCCTAAATTTTTGCAGTGCTCAGACGAAGATTGACTCTTTAAAATTCAGAAAAGAAATTCCAACTCAAAAAAACGGAGAACCTGATCTCGCATACCGTTTAGCACAGCAAAAAGCCAGAGAATTAAAGCTCGATAAACTCGAAAAGGGATTTGACTCTCTTCAGATAAGAATTTGGTACAACTACGCTTCTATGAGGTTCCGAAAACTTTTGATCATCACAAAAGCTAAAGCTGACTGGTCCGCAGCCATCTATTCAATGACAGTAGATTCGAATCCGTCAAAGCAAACAGAAACCATTGTCGCAAGTAATTTGTCAACTGAAATTCCGGTCGTTGGTTGGAACGTTTTCATTGAAAAAATATCTGCATTACAAATAAAAACACTCCCGAACATGAAGGATATCCCCGGTTTAACTGATACACTGACAGATGGAATTACCTATAGTGTCGAGATCGCGACTAATAAACTTTATCGTTTCTATAGTTATCATGCTCCTGATCAATTTCAAGACAAATTTCCCGAAGCAAAAAATATGGTTGATATTCTGGAAATGATGGATGACGAACTCGGGGTGGCTAGCGGAATAAAATAAAATCTTTAGGAATCAACGACCTTATTTGGAATATATGAGCGATCTACATAAAACGAGTGGAAATGAGAGTTCAGTGATGTGAAAAAGTGAATATTAATGACCTGTAAACTGTGAAATATAAATTAATAATTTTACTATTTATTGTATCTTTTGAAGTTTTTTCAGAAGGTGGAAGCCAACAAGTAATTTTGGTAGGACCCACATTACATTATAATTTCGGTAAAGGGGATGGTCATTTCAGTCTTGGATTCGAAACCTCATATTGGTATGTTTTTGGAAATTTCGCGCCTCTTAGTGCGGATGTCGGATTTGAATATGAATTCATTAGTAAAAAGATTAGAACATACACCGAGGTCCAGACGGGCGTGGGTTTAGGACTTTCGGGAGGTTTGGTTTTTGAATTCTGCAAAGGAACAAAAACCTTGGTAGGGTTTCAGGCTTCATTTTGGGCTGCTTACTTTGGTGGAATCGATTTGAGATATAGGACAATCGGAATTAATCGTTTTTTCTCGCCCGGAATTTTTGCGAAGGCACCTTTTTTTATTTATTGAATATTTGTAATTTGTTTCTCTTCATTCGTTCATACCTCATACCTCATACCTTATACCTTAGACCTAACACCTAACCACTAACACCTAACCACTAACACCTAACCACTATTTTCCGTACCTTTATCACCCCAAAACTTCTTATAATTTTAGACAAACTTCACCCGAAAAATGAAACTCGTAAGCTATACTACCGCAACATCAGAACATCTTGGAATCTTCTTTCAAAATGAGATATATAACCTTCAGTCACTCGCCAATCTCTTAAATATCGGAACACTTCCCGATTCGATGAAAGAATTTCTTGAAGGCAGTGAAACCCTTATGAACAGGGCATTTGAGATTGAAAAAAAACTTGAAGATAAAGATCTCCTTCTCATCGGAACCGAAGTTTCTGAGGCTAAGATTATCGCTCCTGTCCCCCACCCTACTTCCTGTCGTGATGGTTACGCTTTTCGTCAACACGTGGAAGCGGCGAGACGAAACAGAAATGTCGAGATGATTCCGGAATTTGATGAATACCCGATCTTTTACTTCACCAACCACAATGCCATTCAAGGTCCCGGTGAGATTCATTGCATGCCCGATCATTTCAAACAACTCGATTTCGAACTGGAAGCGTCGATCGTGATT
>JAHEYM010000168.1 GCA_023251595.1 Bacteroidota bacterium | reverse complement strand
ATTAACAATTAACAATTAACAATTAACAATTAACAATTAACAATTAACAATTAACAATTAACAATTAAATTAAGTTATATAAAAATAAATTAAAATATTTCTCTGTGAAATTCAGTCAATTCTGTGATCTCTGTGTTGAAAAACAAACCGGCACTTAAATGAAAAAGTTTATCAGAACTTTATTCTTTGTTCTCTTTTCTCTCTTTTTAACTTCGAATAATTTCGCCCAATGTTGTGCAGGTGGAAGTGGTTGCCCGATTGCAGGTGGCGCTTCGCAAGGTGTACTTCAGGCAAATCAATTTGAAGTTAATACGAATTATCAAGTTATTAATACCGATAAATTCTATACTAAATCGAAACCGGACACTCATAAATCTTTTGACCGTTATTCAAGTCAATACGAATATTTTCGTGTTGCTTACGGTGTATCCAAAAATTTAACAATGTCTGTTGAAGGGGGATATTATTTCAAAAAAATAGAAATAGGTCTCAATAACAATCCTCTATCCACTTATCAATCAAAAGGCATTGGCGATTTGATTCTTTTTCCCCGATATGATGTGCTCAATAAGTTCAACGATAAAACTAAAACTGAAATAGCCATCGGATTAGGTTATAAAATTCCACTTGGAAGTTATAATGACTCAGTTGGAAAAGTTGAACATTTCTCCGGAGATACACTCTATCTCACCAAACCGACAGCAGTACAGCTTTCTTCAGGGGCACAGGATATTATTTTTCATCTTTTTCTATTTCATGGATGGACACCGCAAAACTTTCGGGTATTCGCAAATGCAATTTATATAAAAAAAGGATGGAATCCGAATGGTGAAAAACTCGGCGATTATTCAAGTATTGCAGTGTTCGCAGGAAAATCTTTTTTTAATCATCTTGGTGTCACACTTCAATTGCGTTATGAACAGGTAGATACGATGAAAATAAACGAGAATATTCTGATGTTTGGAAAACCGTCAACATACGAACCAGATGCATCAGGATATAAAAAAGCATTTCTTGTTCCTCAACTAAGTTACACGAATGGTAATTTTACTATATATGGCTCAACTGAAATTCCGATATATCAATTTGTGAATAGCAATGCAAATTACACACAAGTCGGTTCAAAGTATCTTACAACTTTCGGGGTTTCTTATCGCTTTTACACGAAAAAACCGGATTTGAAGACAGCGAGAATTCCAGGAAAATATTATTGTCCGATGTGTCCCGATGTTGTTAGCGACACCCCGGGTAAATGCCCCAAGTGCAAAATGGATTTGGAGAAAGCGAAGTGAAGTGAAGTGAAGTATGAGGTATGAGGTATGAGCCATGAGCTATGAGTTATGAGTTATGAGCTATGAACTATGAATATATAGTTTTGAAAATCCAGAATGCCCTGAAAGGGCAAGAGATGTCAGCATAGGATGAAATCCTATGATACTGCGATGATTTTATTTTTTGTAGACCTAAAGGGCAAAAGATGTCAGCGACGGACGAAGTCCATCGTGATAAAAACGACATGAATATTTTCCGATATTGGTTTGAATAAAACGACCATATGTTTGACCAAAGAGAGAATTGGTGCAAGGCATACCTTGTTAATGTTAAGTGTATTAACTACATTTGTGTAAAAGTCTGAATTTTATGGATATCGTAATTCTCGGTGCGGGTAATGTCGGATCGTATTTTGGAAAAGCACTAAAGGATAAAGAACATACTATTCTTCAGGTTTATAGTCTCCATCTCGATCACGCAAAGGTGCTCGCAAAAAAACTGAATTGCTCAGCAACGGATGACATATCAAAAATCAATAAAAAAGCAGAAATAATAATATTTGCAGTAACAGACCATGCGCTCGAAGATTTAGTAAAAAAAATAAACATACCGGAAGCTATAGCAATCCACACTTCGGGAAGTACAGATATGAATATCTTTAAAGGTCATTTTAATCATTTTGGTGTGCTTTATCCCGTTCAGACCTTTGCTCTCACAGATAGAGTAGATTGGGCTCGACTTCCTATCTGTATTGAGGGCTCAGACGCAAAAACCTTCACGAAAATAAAAAAACTTGCTTTGTGTATTTCTTCGAAAGTCGTAAAGATGAATTCTACAAAAAGAATGACACTGCATACAGCAGCGGTTTTTGCGAATAATTTCACCAATCATCTGTATGTACTAGCGAATGAAATCCTTAAAAAGGATCATATTTCTTTCAAACTTTTGCTCCCGCTAATTGAGCAATCCTCGATCAACCTGCAACATGAATCACCGTCGAATTTACAGACAGGTCCTGCAAAACGGAACAACCTCGTCACCATTAAAAAACATCTTAAGCTTTTGAGTGACAGCCCTGAATTCGCGAAAATCTATAAGATGATGTCGGCTGCAATCACTGAAGAGCATAAATAGACGACTTTTTATTACTTTTGGCCTTCATCAAAAACCCGAAAACAAAGTTGAAAAATTATAAGTTAAAACTACCCAACATCAAAGCATTTTTTTTTGATGTGGATGGCGTAATGACCAATGGCAGTCTCATCCTATATCCCAACGGGGATCAGGTTCGGGTTATGCACATAAGAGATGGTTATGCCATTCAAAATGCTATAAGTGAGGGATTTCTCGTTGTAGTCATCTCAGGTGGTAAATCTGATGGCGTTATAAAACGACTGGAATATTTAGGAATAAAAGAAATTCACACTGGCATAAAAGATAAATCTACAACATTCAAACGAATCTGTAAACAATATAAACTTGAGGTTAAAGAGACTCTGTATATGGGCGATGACTATCCTGATCTGGAAACGATGAAGATTGCCGGTTTGTCCTGTTGCCCATTCGACGCTGCACACGAAATCAGAGAAATCTCTGACTATGTTTCTGCGTTTAAAGGCGGAGAAGGTTGTGTCAGAGATGTAATCGAACAGACATTGGCTGTTCAGGATAAATGGAATAAATAAATAAACAATGATTTCATTTTTCAAACTTATAAGATTTCCGAATTTATTGATGATAGCTTTGACAATGTACCTTGTCAGGTATTGTCTGTTGGTTGAATTTGATGGTACCGGATTCGTTCAAGTGACATATACACTTAGCAATTTCGGTTTCTTTCTCCTCGTACTGTCAACCGTTTTAATTGCCGCAGGCGGTAATATTATCAATGATTATTTTGATACGTCAATTGATGCAATCAACAAACCAACAAAATTGATTATTGGGGTGAAAATAAGCAGAAGAATTGCCATGCTCGCTCATATCATTATGAGTACTTTGGGCATTCTGACAGGTATTTTCCTTGCATGGAAATTGCACCATATAAGACTTGGCTTAATTAATATATTTTCTGTCACACTGCTCTGGTATTATTCAAGATTATTTAAAAGAAGGATACTGGTTGGAAATATAGTAATTGCATTTTTATCAGGTTTAGTACCCCTTGTAGTTGCACTGTTTGAACCACAGGTATATGGTTATCTTAATATTGTATTAATTTATTCTGTCTTTGCATTCATCCTAACTTTTATCAGAGAAATAATTAAAGATCTTGAGGATATTCAGGGTGACAGAATGGAGAATTGCAGAACCCTTCCGGTAGTTGTCGGCGAAACGATCACCAAATATGTAGTGATGGGATTAGCAATCCTCACTGCTGCGTTTATAATTTATTTTCAACGAATTTTATATACAAAACAAGATTACATCACACTGTTATATGCAACTGCCGCTGTTGAGATTCCTCTCATTATCCTGATCATTTTCACCTATATGGCTCACTCCAAAAATCAATATAAAAATTTAAGTCTCCTCGCTAAACTAATCATGATTACGGGTATTTTATCCATGTACGTTTTTTACTATTCACTTAACCACCCCATTTCCTGATTTTTTATGTTTGAAAAACTTTTTCCCAGGTATAAGATAATTCTCGCATCCCAATCACCCAGACGTAGGCAATTGCTTGAAATACTGGGATGGAGTTTCAAGGCTGTCACTAAAGATGTTGATGAAACTATCCCCGAAGGAATGAAGAGAGCTGAAGCAGCAAGATATCTGGCAGAACATAAATCCGATCATTTTCTTGAATATATAGATAAGAACACACTGGTAATTACTGCAGATACTATTGTTTGTCTGGATGATTCCATTATAAATAAACCAGTTGACGCCGCGGATGCCAAACTCATGCTAAGAAGATTATCGGGCAGAAAACACGATGTCTTTACTGCAGTTTATATTCGGGGAGAAAATATTAAACGTCTTTTTGATGTAAAGAGCAGTGTGTATTTTAAAGAATTATCCGATAATGAGATTAATTATTATGTAGAAAAATATTCACCTCTTGATAAAGCGGGTGCTTATGGTATACAGGAGTGGATCGGTTTAATCGGAATTGAACGAATCGAAGGTTCTTATTTTAATGTGATGGGGTTACCTGTCAAAGAATTATCTGAAGAAATCCTTTCTCTTTAATACACGGCGATGAGAAAAGCATATCTCCAAATGCACTCCGCCATTTTTCTCTGGGGTTTTACAGGAATACTTGGAAGACTTATTACCCTGCAGGAATCTGTTCTTGTTTGGTATAGGATGTTGTTTTCGGCAATTGCACTTGCAGTTTATGGCTGGTATGCAGGAAGTTTAAAAATCTTATCCTTCAAAGAGACATTGAAAATAAGCGTAGTCGGATTACTCATCGTAATACATTGGGTAACTTTTTATGGAGCAATCAAAGCTTCTAACGTCTCAATTACGCTGAGTTGCCTTTCATCTCAGGCACTTTTTACGGCGTTTATGGAACCTTTACTAAACCGTCGAAAACTTGACCCGGTTGAAATATTTTTCGGATTACTCGCAATGCTTGGAATTTATTTAATCTTTCATTTCGAATCCAATTATTCAACGGGAATAATATTAGCATTGATCAGTGCATTTTTTGGTTCTGTATTTTCTGTAGTGAATAAATTTATTATTGATCGGCATGATCCCGTAACCTTAACGGTTTATGAGCTTGGAACAGGTTGGGTTGTGCTGACACTTCTTCTTCCTATTTTATTTATTTATTATCCCGATCTGAATTTCAGTTTAAATATCTCAAATACGGGTTATTTATTAATTCTTGCGCTATTCTGCACAAGTCTTGCATTCACAATTTCCATGATGGCGCTAAAGAAAATATCAGCTTTTACACTTAACCTCTCTGTAAATCTTGAACCCGTATATGGAATTACACTTGCATTTCTGATCTTCCACGAAAACAAATTTCTAGGAAATGGGTTTTATTATGGAACAGCGGTTTTGCTCTTAACGGTAATTATCCATACTTTTTACCATTATCGAAAGAGAAAACAACTAACAATTAACAACTAACAACTAACAATTAACAACTAACAATTAACAATTATCAATAATCAACTATTCAGACTTCCTTTGTACAGATAATACTTCCTTAAAATAAAGACTATTATTTAGTGTGTCAGTAGCCGTTTGGATAAAAGTCCAGTCTTGTGTATTTCTGCCGGTTTTATTTATGCTGAATACCAAAAAAACAGGATAACCAATTGAACTTTCCTCTGCAATGATCGTGACGCGGGTATCAGATTCATCAGTTCCAGGTTCCCAATAACATTCACCATCCAAGGGACTTAAACCGGTAGAACCATTGGCAATCTGAGTAATTGCAATCGAATAAAACGAGCTGTCGATATGATATATGCAATTATTATGGTAGGTCAATGTAGCATTGTTATCGTAGAGCGTAAAATAACCAACACTTGAAAAAGTTGAATCGTATACATTTGTTTCATTTTTCATCAAAACCTTTTCTGCTTTCTGAATCTCCCACGTTCCACTTTCTTTATATAAATTACGGGCATCTTTCTGACAGGATGGAAATACGAGAAGGAGGAATGGTAAGAATCTGAAATTAAATATATTTGTTGAAATCTTTTTCATGTTTGAATTATTTATGAAACGTTAATTATTTTTTCGCATCCAAAGAAATACACAAGCCCAGGGTAATTCTCAAACCGGAGAAATCCGGGGTTACCCATTTGTCATCCGGATAGTCATAATTGTTAGCTGTTTGAAGAAAAAGCTGATAATCCGTAGGGATTCCGGAACTGGTCATTCCCAGTCCCAAACTCTTAACGGAGGAATGATCTTCCAGTTGAAATTTTGCCAAATTACCCTTAGGAATATAATTTATATTTGCTAATATGCCTACACCTTGTTTCAGACCAATATGTAATTTCAAACCATAGTCTCCTTTCAAAGCAAGCGAAGAATAAACTCCGCTCATTCGTGTGTCCTGTCCGTAACTTATAGTACCATCGCGATAGATGTAATAGCAATCAATTGTTTCTCTACCTGCATTAAGCCCTATATTAGGAATAATACTAAATCTTTCATCCCCCAGAGAAAATCCGAATTCAACAATAAAAAAATGATTTTTAAAATCGAAATTTCGGGATTCATTTAATTTTAATTCTGCACTTACAGAACTACTGATCTGTTCGTACGAAACATTCCCGAAGATGCCGAACAGTCTGTATTGACCTCCTACTTCAAAACCAGTCGCAGTTCCAAACCGCGTCAATGGTTTTATGAGATCAGCACTATTTGCAGCATTATAAGTCTCTACAAACTGATCGAATGTCGGATGTTTGAATGAAACAAAAGTATAACCGCCATAAAAGTCTACAGCGTTTTTCTGAGCACTTAATGAGTTCAATCCAACAATGAAGTAAGGAATTAAAAACATTATAAATTTTAATCTTTTCATATCTATATATGTGTTATCTTCACTATTCACTATTCATTGTTAATTGTTAATTGTTAATTGTCAATTATTCCTTTCCCCCACTACCCCATGTGAGATACAACAACAACCCAAAATTTGAAAAGCGATAGGTATAGTCAGTCGAGAATATCATCGAAGTAGTATAAGTTTCATGCGCAGGAAATAATTCAGCCTGATAATAAGGTCTGAAAGACAGACCCAAGGCTTTGCTTATCGGCGTTGAAAAAGTAATAAAGAACGATTCGCCAAAAGCCCAGGCACCCCCATCATAAAAAGGAAACCAGCTATCACCCATGCTTGATTTTTTTTCAAGAACTTTAAAATTACCCATATCGAGAGAAGTTCCGATACGTGTACTTTTGCCGACTTTGACGAAGAAACCCCAGTTCAGTGTATTTAATCTTGCTTTCAAACTGACATCTAATGCGGTTCCTGATGAGTCTCTCTGACCGGTCGAAATCATGTGTTTGTTCGACCATATAAATTCCATCCCGAAGTTTCCGGTTAGATCACTACTGAATCCCATTGTGATACCCTGAAATATGTTAGAGACAGACATTTGCTTTGTTACACCAGTATGGTAATGATTAAAACCATAAACCGCATTTTCGAGATTGTGGAGCCCGACACGATACGACCCGACTCCATACCCAATGACATAACCACCTAATTTCTGACCGAAACTGTTGAAACACAGCATCATAATTGTTCCGATCAGTATAAATTTTCTTTTCATGAATTTAGATCTGAATATTGTGCCGCAAACATATAAATTATCTTTCAAAATGTTTAATATTGCAGAATCGTTTGCGCATTATGAAGATTCTAAAAGCATTCATTCTTCTTACTTTTACTGTTTCTCTTATCATATTATTCAATAATCATGCGGGACCCTTGCCTCCGCTCGGCAAATTTTTCGATCCATTTGGCGGTTTCTGGCAGAATGCTGAAACAAAACAGATTGAATGGCCAAAAACACTGAACCTTCAGAAATTGAAAGCGAAGGCAAATGTGAGTTTCGACCAAAGAATGGTTCCGCATATTGAAGCTGCAAATGAACATGATCTTTATTTTCTGCAAGGTTATCTCACGGCACGCGACAGATTATGGCAAATGGAAACCCAGATACGATCCGCCAGTGGTAGATTATCTGAAGTTATAGGTTCGAAGACACTAAAGAAGGATCGTGAAGCCCGCCGTCTCGGGATGAATTTCGCTGCTGAACAAGCGATGGTGCTGGTGAATAAAGATTCTATCTCGAAAAGCATTTTAGAAGCTTATTCAGATGGGGTAAATACATATATCGGTGAATTAACTCATAAGACTTTACCGCTTGAATATAAATT
>JAHEYM010000167.1 GCA_023251595.1 Bacteroidota bacterium | reverse complement strand
AAAGATGGAAAGGCGAAACTTGTTCCGATTAAAACCGGCATTCAGGATAATAATTCTATAGAAGTATTGACAGGTGTTGCTGAAGGAGATGAAGTAATTATTGAACCTTATAGCGCTATCTCAAAAACATTAAAAGATGGCGATCCGGTGAAGATCACCACGAAAGAAAAACTGTACGAAAAAAATAGCAAGAAATAATTGCTGTGCCGAACTTTTTATTGATTGAAACGGCAACTGGTGTGTGTTCAATAGCAGTATCACACTCGGGTAAAATTGCAGCACTTCGTGAAAGTTTTGAATCGCGATCGCACGCTTCGAATATTACTGTTTTTGCGGATGAAGTCTTGAAAGAATCCGGAATTGAATTTTCTTCTCTCGATGCAGTAGTTGTCAGTGCCGGACCCGGTTCCTATACCGGACTCAGAATCGGAGTTGCTGCTGCCAAAGGATTTTGTTTTGCTTTGAATATTCCATTAATTGCGATCAGTACATTGGAAGAGATGACTTATGCAGCTTCACTCATGATTCCAAAAGAAGAAGCTGAAAATAAAATATTATTTTGCCCGATGATTGATGCGAGAAGAATGGAAGTGTATTGCGGTTTATTTGATATTAATTTAAAACCGATAACAGACGCAAAACCTGAAATTCTGACAACAGAAAGTTTCAAAGAATATTTTGATAAAGATTATCATATATATTTTTTTGGAGATGGCTCCAACAAATTTAAACCGTTGATGGAAAATCAATCAAACTCTCGATTTATTGAAGTTCGTCCCTCCGCAATTAATTTATTAAATTCGGGTGAAAAAAAATTCCGGTTAAAAGAATTTGTTTCATTATCGGCATTTGAACCGGAATATATGAAAGGGTTTGTTTTTACGGAGTCCAAACATCATTAATCCACCAAATGCATCTCTACTTTCTTTTCCACCTTCTCCACGCTTTTTCCTTTTAATCGAAAAAGAAATAGGAGAGGAATACAAACAGCGAAAAATACACCGACAATCATAAATACATCGTTATAGGTGAGCACCATCGCCTGCTTATACACGCTACCCTTAAGGGCGGCAACAGATGCTATCTGTGAAGAATTTAAATCTCCACCCTTCGACATTAATAATCCGGTAGTTGTATTCAGGCGGTCGAAGGTAGATTGGTTGTAAATAGAAATATGTTCGCTCAAACGACTGTAGTGAAGTACAGATCTTACACTTAATAATGTAGTCATCAGCGCGATTCCGAATGAGCCGCCTAACTGTCTGACCATATTAGATAGAGCGGTTCCTTGACCAATGTCCTTGCTTTGAAGTGTAAATACGGTGATGGTCATCAGAGGAATAAAAAGCAATCCCATTCCCACACCACGAATAATTAATGGCCAGAAAAAGTCATGAGGATTCGTATTCAAATTCATTCCTGATAATAAATAGACGAATAGAACAAATAACGCAAATCCGATTCCTGTCAGCAGAACCGGAGAAACTTTATTTCCTTTCATCATCCCGCCTATGATGGGCATCATAGCGCCCGCCGCGAGACTTCCCGGCATTAATAACCAACCGGTATCTTGAGAAGTATACCCGAGCATCGATTGACAAAAAACAGGAATAATAAAAACGGAGGCATATAATCCGATCCCCTGAATAAAAGAGAAAAATGTCCCGAAAGCAAAGGAAGAATTTTTCAATAATCTTAAATTAAGAATCGGATATTCGACTGTGAGTTGTCTCCAGACAAAAAGTATCCCAGCAACTATAGATGAGATAGTGAGAAGAATGATATATCGAGATTCGAACCAGTCTTCCTCAACACCTTTTTCCAAAACAATTTGCAAAGCACCGATCGTTATTATCAGCAATGCAAGGGCGAACCAATCCATCCTTCCCGTTTTTGACTGATGTTTGGATTCTTTTATATATAGAAGTGAAAGTATTGCTGCAACGACACCTACGGGAACATTAATAAAAAATACCCAATGCCAGGAAAGATGATCTGTAATATATCCGCCCAGTGTTGGTCCTAACGATGGACCAAGAATCACGCCCATACCGAAAATAGCATTAGCCATTGCTATTTCTTCGCGTGGAAATGTGTCAATTAAAATGGCTTGGGCAGTCGAAAGTAATCCTCCACCACCTAACCCCTGTATAATTCTGAATATAATTAATTGTTCAATATTAGTGGATGTTCCGCAGAAAATACTTGCGACTGTGAAAAGAATAATAGAGGCGGTGAAATAATTTTTACGTCCTAGTTTTGCACTAAGCCAACCCGATAAAGTAATCATTATCACATTCGCTGCTGCGTAACTGGTCACGACCCAGCTAATATCTCCGAGCGATGCACCCAGATTGCCCATCATCTGTGTCAGCGTTACGTTCACAATGGACGTGTCGATCAGTTGCAACAGCGAAGCCGTCACAACAGTAATGATTACGATCCACTTATCAAGCGTAATTTTAGCCATAGAATTATTCTTCTAAAACCACTCTCACGTAAACACTCATGCCCGGTTTTAAATCCTTTAATATATCATTTGATTTATCCAACTCAATTTTAACCGGAATTCTCTGTACGACTTTTACATAATTTCCTGTCGCATTATCTGGCGGAATCAAAGAAAATTTTGATCCGGTGGCAGAAGCAAATGAATTTACTTTACCGGTGATCTTTTTATTTGAAAATGCATCTACCTCTACTTCTACCTTCATTCCGGGTTTCATTTTCGTTAATTGTGTTTCCTTGAAATTTGCGATGACCCATAAATTTTCACTTGAAACAATAGAACATAAAGGCTGTCCGGCTTGAATTAATTGTCCCGGGACAGCATTTCTTTTAGAAATAATTCCATCGAATGGTGCTATAACAATTGCATAAGAAAGTTGCAGATTTGCGAAATCAAGATCGCTTTGTCTTTGTTTAACAACACTCTCTGCAACTTTTATTTGCTCGTTTGCAGTACCTGTTTTCGAGTTTGATTCCTTCTGTTGTTGTTGCACGTATTCAATTTGTTTGGCGAGTGCTTCTTTTTCAGTCTGCGCTTTTTCAAATTGTTGTCTTGTAGCCGAACCTTCCGCAAACATTGTTTTATATCGGTCAAATTCGACCTGCGCGTTCGCAAGACGTATTTTCAGTTCATCAATTTTGTATATAGTTGTTCCGCCACCTTCCTGAACCGAAACTGCATTTGCCTTAGAAGTTTCAATGGAGGCTTTTGCATTATCGAGCGCAGCTTCTGCTTGTTGTACTTTAATTTTCAAATCACGGTCGTCAAGAACAACAAGTGTATCTCCTTTTTTTACCAACTGATTATCGGTAAAATAAACTTTGGAAATATATCCTGAAACCCTGGCGGATATTGGACTTATATCGGTTTCCAATTGTGCGTCATCGGTTGTTTCATATCGCTGTGCTTCACGGTATTTTATAAATCCGATTACACCACCGATGAGCAGCAGCGAAATCAAAACGATCCGACTTATTTTTTTGTTTTTCTTGTGTTTTTGTTCTGCCTTTTCCATGAATAAAGAATTAGATTATTTTAGTTTCCGGTTGTTATCCTAAAGTTTCTGAATGCGATTCCAAGTTGTATCTCGTGCATTCTCTGATTAAGAATAGCCTGCTTTTCTGCATTTAGTTCTGTGAGATAATCAGTTGATGTAATCGAACCATGATCCAATTGATCTGCCGCATTCTTCGTGATGGATTTACGTTTTTCGATGATTGATTTATCAATTGCAATTAACTGTCTGAGTTTATCAATTTCAGCATTCTCCTGAATCATCGAGGACTTAATATTTAAATCGAATAATTCTTTTTGTTCATCAATTATATTTTTATTGATCTTAAGGTTTTTTCTCTCATAAGGCAGATTATATAAACCACTTATATTCCACATAAGACTGAGTCCACCCATTCCATACACACGCAAATTCTGATTAAGAAAATTGTACCCGGGTCTCCCATAGGCGCCATCACCAAAAACAGACAGGTGAGGAAGTGTTTTCCTGTACGATAGTTCCATTTTTTCTGTCAATAGATTTTGTTGCAGATCCAGTAATTTTATTTCGGGGCGTTTGCTAAAATCAACACTACTGGCTTCAGTCCCGGGAAAATCCATAAATAATGTATTCTCATCTACTTGTTTATTGATCAACAAAGAGAGAATCTGACATTGAACCTTGAGATTCGATAAAGCTTCGATAGACTTTTGTTGCGTTTTAAGAAGTTCTGCTTCCAACACATCTAAATTACTTTGAAGTACAGTGCCATTGGTTAAGAAGGAGGTAATCTTTGTTTTTTTACTCTTAATATCATCCATATAATTATCAAATACCTTCAGATTTTCCTTTAAAAGTAAAATATTTCCATAAAGTTGAACTATTTTGTCTTTGATCTTATATAATTCAACTTCGTTTTTTTGTATTTCAGTTTCTGTGTTTGCTTTTTCTGTCTTTTTCAGTTGTTTGGTAAGTCCTCCGTCGTAAATTGTTTGGTTAACCTGAACTCCAATACTGTATTGATCTTTTGGAAAAATCATTGATGGAAATCCTGGAAAAGAAAATGAAGTTACTTCTGATTGATAGGTTGCTCTCGAACTCAAACTAAATTGGGGAAGCCAGGAACCATCAATTCCCTTCAGATTATTTTCGTCGAGTGCCAACAGATATCCCTTTTGTTTCGCAAGAGGATAATTTTGAGTAGCAAGATTCAAACAAGTATCAATATTAATGGAAGAAATGGTTTGCGCCCGCGAACTCATCGCAAAAAATATAATAAATAAACAAGTAATTATTTTTTTATACGACATATTATTTTTTATTTAATAAAAACCATTTTTTTCAACCCTTCAACCCTTCAACCCTTCAACCCTTCAACCCTTCAACCCTTCAACCCTTCAACCCTTCAACCCTTCAACCCTTCAACCCTTCAACCCATCCTCACACCGATATTCCTTTAATGAATAGTTCAGTAAACATTTTCGATTGCTGTATTAATTTCCGATACTTTTCCGGAGAAATTTCAATCGTTCCGCTTTCTGTGTAGTCGGTAACTGTCATTTGCCGGATACTTCTGAGCGTATTAATGAAAAATTCAGCATGTTTATCGATTTGTTTAACCGAAAATTCTTTTCTGTTCACACCTTCCCGGATAATGTCTGCGATCATCTTCATTTCTTCAAGTCTGAATTTCCTCATGGTTGTGGCAAGTAGTGGTTTCACTTCAGAATAATTTCCCTGACTGAATTTTCCAAGCGTGAGTAATTTTTTGAGAAGTCTGAGTCGGAGATCAACATATCCAATTAACACAAGTTCAGATTTGTTTGTTGAATCGATTTTTTTCTTCATCTCCTGTACAAAATATTCTTGTTCTTTTTCTGCAACAGCGATGAAGACATTTTCTTTGTCTTTGAAGTAGTAATACAATGATGCCTTCGATATCCCGATGTCGTCTGCAATGTTGTTCATCGTGGTTTTTGACAAACCGTAATGGCCGAATAACTTTTGAGCGGATGTCAGAATCCGCTCCAGCATTAGATGTGAGTGTTCAGTCTCGTTCATTTACTATTTGACTATATTGGAAGAATGGTCAAAGATAGACAAAAAGTGTGATAGTAGCTAACAAGTTTTTAGAAAATATTTTTAGCGCAAAGGACGCGAAGGTTTATCGCAAAGGACGCAAAGCAGTAACAAGGATTAGCAGATTGACATTAAATGTCGAATACTGTTTTCAGTGCGTTATTTATCCCTTCTTTTAAAAGTCCGATCAACTCCTGATCTAGATATTCGTAATCATCATCAATTCCCAGATTTTCAATTGGAGGCAAATCCATTTCGCGATAAATTCTCTGAATTCTTGCTTTTTGTCCGTCTTCCATCACAAAAATAAAATCGGCCCATAAAAGATCGTTTTCTGAAATTGTTATTTCGCTTTTTTCGCTGAGTCCCGCGGTACGAATAAAAAACCTGGAATCATTTTTGAAAATATATTCTGCTGTTCTGCTTCGCTTTTTATTACGACCGCAAACGAAAAGAATGTTAGGCTTACCTGTCACAATAAGTTCTGCTTGTTTATCAATTTCTTCTCCCTCTCATTCCTTGCCGCATAACCAAAATGGTAAAAATACTTTTTCAGAAAATCATAAGAAGTATTGAATTCATTATCACCTACAAATAGATCGCACATTACTTCCCGCATCCTGACCAGTTCTTTTAATCTGTTAATCCAGCGGGGATCATTAATTGTTAAATCCAACAGCTCCAGTGCACGATAAAAAGCATTTAGAGCTGCCTCCGTTTTGTTCTTCTCAAAATGCATCATGGTTCGATTCACTTCACTGCCAACATTTCCAAGTTGTTCCATCAAGGTGAATGTGTGCCATCGACCGGATAATGCAAGCTCTTTATGATAAATTATTTCACTCATAAAATAAGTTTGTTGACAACATCGATAATTTTATTTCTCACGTCTTTATTTTCAACATCACGTGAACGATTTCCTTGTCTGGGTCGAACGTTAATCATCGAATCGAACTCAATTCGCTCATCGCCAATATTATCAGGATAAATATTTATCCCCCAAAGATTTCCCTGTGAAGATCCATCTTGAATTAAAATTATTTCCTCATCAGAATGTAGTTGTTCATCCACAACCATGAGTTCTTTTTCAATATCCACAACCGCTTTGACCATATCACCGAAAGAATTCTCCGCCATGTTTTTAAGCGTCGAAATCTTAATTTTATTGGTTATAGTTACGATAGGATTTGACATAGTTATTCATAATTTATTCAAATCGATATTTCTCCCTAATGCAAATCCCATATCGGGAAACACAATTCGTAATCGTTCCATATTAGATCACCATATTCAATTGTATATGACTGAAATAACTTTTTATCAAGATATTTTTTGGTCATAGGATTCTTTGCATTTTTAAGAAATTCTCCGAAATCTATGGTTTTTTCAACCCCATCAGAAAATACTAGATTTATTTTGTATTTCCCTTTGTACTTCGCCTCTTCGATCGATAAAATCATTACACCTTTTTCCTAACCACTAACCACTAACCACTAACACCTAATCCCTAACCCCTATTTCATCCCTTCAGCGAGATACTGGCAAAACCATGGAATAGTCTCAATCCCTTTCAGATAATTGAAAACACCATAACATTCGTTTGGCGAGTGAATATTATCGGAATCCAAACCGAATCCCATTAACACGGATTTCAAACCTAATTCGCTTTCAAATAAGGCAACGATCGGAATGCTACCCCCGCTTCGTGTCGGAATTGGTTTCTTCCCAAAAGTTTTTTCCATCGCTTTAGCTGCGGCTTTATATGCAATAGAATCAGTTGGTGTAACAGCCGGTTCACCACCATGATGTGGAGTAACTGTAACCTTAACTGATTTTGGGGCGATACTCTCAAAATGTTTCTGGAAAAGCGCGGTGATTTTATCGGAGGTCTGATTTGGTACCAATCGCATCGAAATCTTCGCGTAAGCAACCGATGGTAAAACAGTTTTTGAACCTTCACCCTGATAACCTCCCCAAATACCATTCAATTCTAATGTCGGACGAATAGAAGTTCTTTCGAGAACAGAGTATCCCGTTTCACCCCAAACGTCACCAATTGCCAAATCTTTTTTGTAGTCATCGAGACTGAAAGGCGCTTTCGCAGCCTCTGCACGGTCGGCATCACTAACCGTTTGCACATCGTCATAAAAAGTCGGAATCGTAATATGACTGTCCTTATCGTGCATCGAGGCGATCATTTGCGCAAGAATCGTGATAGGATTAGCAACTGCGCCGCCATAAACTCCCGAATGTAAATCGCGATTCGGTCCGGTTACCGACACTTCAACATAACTCAAACCACGCAAACCGATATTGATTGAAGGTACGTCATTCGCAATCATGCTCGTATCAGAAATCAGGATAACATCGCCTTTCAATCTTGACTTGTAATCACGAACAAATTGTGCAAGATTACCTGAGCCAACTTCTTCTTCACCCTCGATCATAAATTTCATATTCACAGGCATGTTTCCGCTCTTAATCATAAGTTCGAGTGCCTTGATATGCATATAAACCTGTCCTTTATCGTCGCAAGAACCACGAGCATAAATTTTACCATCTTTAATAACCGGTTCGAA
>JAHEYM010000512.1 GCA_023251595.1 Bacteroidota bacterium | reverse complement strand
TAATCTGTACAATTATTCCTTCCAAAAAAGGTTTGAAACTCGGATTTAATAGAGGAGTTGAACTTCCCGATCCGAAGAACCTTCTGCAGGGAACCGGAAAAATTTCACGTTATGTCGAAATAAAATCAGTGCTGGAAATCATTTCACCCGAAATAAAAAAACTAATTTTAGCCGGATTAAAATTATATAAACAGCACAAACTTAAAAAACCAAATTAAATGAGCGTAATCTCCGAATTTAGAAAATTTGCACTTAAAGGAAATCTGATCGACATGGCAGTAGCATTTGTGATGGGAGCCGCCTTTGGAAAAATTGTCAGTGCATTTATCGATGGTATGGTCATGCCCGTTGTCGGCAAAATCGTTTCAGGCGTTGATTTTAAATCAATGAAATACATTTTATCCGAAGCGAAAATCGATGCGACCGGAAAAACAATCGCAGAAGAAGCATCAATTAAATATGGCGAATTTATCACCGTATTTATTGACTTCACATTAGTCGCATTCTGTATGTTTTTGCTCATCAAAGCACTTAACAGAATCAGGAAAAAGCAGGAAGAAACAAAAGTTCCTCCACTTCCTCCTTCAGAAGAACAAATGCTGTTAAGAGAGATTCGGGATCTGTTGAAGCAACGCTAACTCAATTGCAAAATTTTTCTCACAGATAAATCAGATAAACACAGATAAAATATATCTGTGTCTATCAGTGCGATCTGTGAGCGAACTTTTTTAAATGCAGGATGCGAATAATCTATTCGTTCGAATGTAGTCCAACCGTATTTCCTTCGGTATCCATGAAAAATGCCATGAATCCGTGGTTTTCGCCGATGTTCATTTTTGGAACAGTTACTTTTCCGCCCAATTTAATGACACGATCCAACACCAATTGCAAATCTGGATTTGCATTTAAATAAATGATACAACCCGAAGCATTTGGTTTGTGATTCGGTCCTTCAACCAGTGCACCACCAACGCTACTATTCGAACCATCCGGTGGGAAGAAACACATCTTCGCTCCCGGCATTTCCACGATGGTCATCTGGATGTCGAAGATCGCTTCATAAAATTTTTGTGCCCGTGGCATATCTGTCACAGGAATTTCGAACCAATTTAAAGCATTGGTTGTCTTACTCATTTTAGCGCCCATGATTTATTGTTTTACCGGACGCTCAAGAAGAGCTTTCCGGGAGAGTTTTAATTTGCCGGTTTTCTTATCTACTTCGATCAATTTGACCTGAATTTTATCACCTGTATTGAAAACACCATCCATGGTTTCCAATCTGCTCCATCCGATTTCTGAGATGTGCAACAGACCATCTTTACCAGGCATAATTTCAACAAAAGCACCGAAAGGCATAATGTTTTTGACTACACCGTCGTAAACTTGTCCAACTTCAGGTATCGCAACGATTCCGGAGATTTTTGCAACCACTTTATCGATAGATTCTTTGTCGGGTGAAGCGATTTCAACCACACCAGTCTCCCCTACTTCTTCGATAGAAATAGTAGCACCGGTAGAACGTTGCATCTCCTGAATAATCTTACCACCCGGTCCGATTACAGCACCGATAAACTCGCGTGGAATAACAATTTTCACAATTCTTGGAGTGAATGATTTGTAATCAGAACGTGGAGCAGAAAGCGCTTTCGCCATCTCCCCAAGAATATGCAATCTGCCTTCTTTCGCCTGAAGCAACGCAGCAAGCATAACATCGAAGCTGAGCCCTTCAACTTTAAGATCCATTTGACAAGCACAGATACCTTCTGCCGTTCCGGTAACTTTGAAATCCATATCACCGATGTGATCTTCATCGCCTAATATGTCGGAGAGGACAGCATACTTCTCACCATCCGTGACCAAACCCATTGCAATTCCTGAAACAGGAGCAATCAGTTTAATACCGGCATCCATGAGTGCAAGCGAACCCGCACAAACAGTTGCCATTGATGATGAACCGTTTGATTCAAGGATGTCGGAAACCACACGAACCGTATAAGGATTTACATCTGTATCTTTTGGCATCACAACACGCAAAGAACGCATTGCAAGATTCCCGTGACCTACTTCACGACGACCCGGACCACGCATTGGTTTTACTTCGCCCGTCGAAAATGGAGGAAAATTATAGTGTAATAAGAATTTGTTATAACCTTCGAACATCGGCGTATCGATGATTTGCTCATCGAGTTTACTTCCAAGGGTGA
>JAHEYM010000166.1 GCA_023251595.1 Bacteroidota bacterium | reverse complement strand
AAAAAACGTATAAAGCAAACACGATAAAAACTGATTCTATTAATGATTTAGCTGTCATTAAAATAAGTGATGCCGCTTTTGAAAAATTTGATTCGTTACCATACTCATTTAAAATAGTAGATATTAAAGTTGGTGAAAAAGTATTCGCCATGGGATATCCTCAAATTGGTTTACAAGGAGAAGAAGTGAAAGTAACAGATGGGATTATCAGTTCTAAAACCGGATTTCAAAATGACAATAGAACATATCAAATCTCATCACCGATTCAACATGGAAATAGTGGAGGACCCTTATTTGATGACTCAGGAAATCTTATCGGACTTACCTCATCTGGATTACAATCTTCTCAAAATGTTGGGTGGGCAATTAAAATTTCATATTTGAATAATTTGTTAGATATGATTCCAGATTTCCCGCAATTGCCTTCGAAAACAATCATCACAGAATTACTCTTCACGGAAAAAGTCACTATACTTTCAAATTATACTGTTCTAATACGAGTGGTAAAACCTGGTTGCGATTTGGAATTAGGTAACTCCTTCGTAAATAACCCGCAATTGGGTATTACATACAAACAAGTGTGTGAATATTTTAAGAAACCGGCAACAAAGAACATTAGCTCTTCAGCTACGATAGACTTATATCAATGGATATTTTGTAATGATGATAAGAAGTATGTTTATTGTTGGTTCATGTCTGGAAACCTAAATATGATATCAAAATCATTTTCGGGAAAAGAATGTTGTTCTAAAATTACTGACGAGAATTTTCGCATTTTAAAGAATCCTGGAATGACTTATGAGGAAGTTTCTCGTTTATTAGGCAGTAAAGGAGATATCATAAGTGCGAGTTCCTCTATTAAAATGATAAGATGGTACGATTGTGAAAATAAATCGCATTATTTCACAGTGTTTTTTAATCCTGCTAAATCGACAATGGTAACACAAGAGCGCTAAAAAGTCGCTTTTAAAGAAGTACTCAACTGAACGCTTAAAAGTAGGGAGCCAGGAAGAATAAGAATTTTGTTTTCACCTTAATCTTTGAATATCAATCTGAACTTGTGAATTACCAGTCCTTCTTGTTGAAATCAACTCTTTGGGGAATATTTCCCTCTCTGATCGCTTTTGTGATAGCATTGAATGTTTCCATCACCTTTAAATGCGAATTATAAAACGCTTTACCCATTTGAGTTTTAAGTCCACCGTTTGGATTTGCAGGAAATGTCGAACTAACTTTCATCGTAACCGCACCTGATTGGGAAATTATATCATATTCCGTCAGTGATAGAGTAACTCTCGCTCTGAAATCCTTAACCTCCACCCTCACTAAAATATGCGTACTTACTTTAGTGGAAACTATCCAGTATCCTCTGTGTACATCATTCCATAATCCTCTGGTTTCGACTATTCCGGTCTCCTTATTTTGAGTTTGGACTGCGCCTTTCCCGGTTCCATTGTCATAAATAAAGTGATTCATTACTCGATTACAAATTTCATCCTTTTTCAAGGTTGAATCTGTAATAATGATTTGGTACGTTACATTTTGGTCTTGATCTACCTTCCACTGTCCTTCAATTGACTTCAATGATTTTTCAACATCTCCGCTCTGTCCAAAAGTATAGATGCTCGAAACGATGGCAATCATCGCGATAGTCAGTAATTTTTTCATGGCAATATATTTTTGAATGGTTGATATTCAAGTATTTAGGTGCTTTCAAAACCCGCAAATCTCAAAAATCCATTAGTTCACTCCCTGAGCGATATCTATTCACAAAATTAATTTTAATTTATTTTATATTGTTTAATTCGCAAAATTAAAGTTTTCGTTCTCTTTTCATTGAAAAAGAAAAAAGAGAAGTCAAGCCCGTTTTTCAGTTCACATTTGCAAATCACATGAGAACAAACTATATTTACAACTTACTAAATTTCGCAGCCATTTACCTCCACATAGTTAAAATACTTACACAATACTCATCATGAAGAGCATGCTAACAGCAATTATGTTAGTTCTCTCAGTCTTATGTTATGGACAGAGCGGAATTAACGAAACGAATACAACAATAGTTGAAATCACAAGTTATGAACTCACTATCATTCAAGAATCTTATGAGTTCGATTATTCAAGTGGTTACTATACCCCTTTTCAACCGGATTATAATTTTTATGGAAATACGTTAGCTGCATTGCAAGCAAGATCCGATAATAATTTCCACCGGATCAATCGAGAGTGGGGTAAATTAACGAGAGTAAAATTGATTAATCTGCAAAATGTTGAGTTATTAAACCAATGGCAAAACAATATAAGTAATTATATGTATAATTCCGGTGTAAAATATGTTGACCTCTCATTTGATGAAAATGCACGACAAATCATTTCATATATTACTCAACCATTAAACATAGGGTCAATTAAAAACGAATTAATTTTATTACAGAAAATAAATAATGAACTATACAGAATCAAGAATAAAGATCCTGATAATTTTTATAATTCAAAAAGATACACTGAATTAGGAAAGGCAATAAATGAACTAAAAAATTGCGATCCGGCGCAAATAAATCAGATCGGTTGGAAATATGGTTTAATATAGACCATAAATGGGATTTTATGTTCTTCTTAATGTCCGCAAAAGAACGATTGATGTTCAAAAACAAATTTTATTATCTCAACAATCAAAAGGAATGAAGTCGCAAGTGCAAGCACTAAAGTTGAAACTGAGAGTGTTTTTTCATTCCGTTTCGATATGAGTAAAAGATTTTTTTCAATTTCTCGTCGCGAGTTTGAATCTCTCGTTTTTTGTGAAAACCCTCCTTCATTCATAAACTTCATTCCAGAAAACTGTATTCTAACTTTCGCTGGAGTGCTGTCGATAAACGCCCCTTCGATAGGGGATAGATCTATATAATTATGTCTTGATAAATACAAGGCAATCGACAGACATTCACTATTGTAAACGCCAAAAGTCATCGTATGCTTCTTAAATTCTGAATAAAGTACAAAGCCACAATCGTATGCTCTATCGGCATCATTTTTAAAATAAAATAAAGATAAATACTTTAGAATTGCATCTAATTTTTGATCATCTGATAATGTGGCGGGGAATTCAATTTCATCGATATTTTCGAAATCACTCATAGTTTTTGTCCATTAATAATATAAGTACGCTTGCCATTCAATAATAAATTAGCTCCCTAATAGTAACTGTTATTGCTCCTTTTCTTAAACTTTTGTTCGATTCTGTTTCCATATATTTTTCTTTTAGACACTCAATTCTTTTAACCCAATTACCGATACTGTCATACTCATATTCATACGCATATTCTGAATTTACAGCCCCTTCGGGAGAGTAATATTTTTGCAGCTTTTTGTTCCCAGAAGAATCGTTTTCATAAGTAGTAGATGCAGTGACAGCCTCAGTTTCAGAATAGGTAATAGTTTTAACTTTAAATCCATTTTTATCATACTCGTCTTTTCCTTTTTGCATTAATAAACCCTTTGCATCCATCATATCAGTCTCAATATCATTACTGATACTATTGTATTTGAGCAAAGCCCGAAAGTTTAAAATATCATTAGGATTGTAACTATCCGATTCGCAAATCCTACCTTGACTGTCATATTTAAATTTAATTTGTTCAGTTAATTGATCGCTTGAATCGTAAAAAAGTTTTTTTAATTTATTCCCTTCAGAATCATATAAATATTTTGACTTTTCAATTAGTTTCTTATCAGCATTATAATCTGACTGCTCAATTTTGTTTCCTTTCAAATCATATTTGGCTATAAAATTATTTTCATTTTTTCTAACGCCCGGCAGAACCTTATCCTTTTTAACAGCAAAATATTCATCCTGCGTCACACATTTTACTTTCCCTCGCAATCCCTCTGATTCCAAATCAGTCTGCTTTGTTAAGGCTTTGTTTAGCTCTTCTTTCTGATTTTCGTTCTGATTTTGTTGATTACCGTTACAACCAATTAGTATAGAAATCATCGCAAGCAATAGGTATAAGTTTCTGAAGGCAGGTAGAATTTGTTTCAACGATATATGATTGAATGGGTTGATATTTTTCATGTTGATTTTAAAGTTTAGAGTTGTTCGGTTAATTTTACATTTAATCCGTGGTCATCTATATTCGCTTTTATCCATTCAGAAAGTTTTGGTAGGATATCTATTATCCGTTTTGGGATATCTTGATTCGCTGGTAATAGTTGATATGTGGGCAGAATTTCATCATGACCAAAGACAGGTTGCAATGAAATTTTAAATTCCAATTCGCTTCTATCATTACTAAAAACGACTACCTTATAGCCGAAATCAGCATTTTTTATAAAACGAAAAGTTTTAACAATTCCGTCGATATTTTCTTGATAATCTTTGATTTTCATATTGTTACTCTTAGAGAGAATGAAGAAACAAAAGTATAATTATTTAATAAATGTGAGAATACAAATAATTCACGATTGACAAGTTTTAGCGATTAATCCAATGACAACGACAATAATAATAATTCTGATTGCACTTCCAAGACCCGTTAACGCAGCATTTGCAAAAGCATTCCCGCCAGCTTTCGTCATGCCTGCTAAATCTTCGATAGTCTTTTTAGCAAGATCCACAGCTTGTTTTTTTGCGTTGTCCATCCATTTTTTGAGGATATCATCGTTAATAGCGTAATCGTCATATTCACCTGTTTTCTCATGATTTTGAGACGTTGGTTCTTGTGGTTCATTTTCCCGTTCTCGGCGTTGCTTTTGATAATTCTGCTCTTTTTGACGTTGATATTCTTTAAATCTTAAATATTCCTTATCGAAACGCTCTCTTGCATCCGGGTCTTTTAGGATTAGATACGCTTCGTTTATTAGTTGCATACGATATGTTGTATCCACGCCGGGATTCTTGTCGGGGTGCCATTTTAAAGCCTGCTTTTTGAATGCAGCTTTTATTTCTGCCTCTGTTGCCTTTTCATCAACTTCAAGTATTGAGTAATAATCACTGAACATTAGTCTTTTTTTAGATTTTCGTTATCTGCTGTAATATCATTTCCCTTTTTAGGATTATAACGCCAAACCGCCCATATTGCCACTAAGGCTGGCATGAGTATAACAAATTCCACGATCGGACCCAGACCATGTGAGGCTGAGTATATAGCCCCGCCAATTATCATGCTTACCAATAAAATTACGACTGATAATACAAATTTTAGTATATAGCTCATTGATTAATTATTTATTTTTATTGTTACACTAATATCTCTCGGTGTTGTACAGCTGAGATTATTTGACGTCATCACTTCTGCGATATTATCTTCCACAAGTTTTGCCAGATTTAGAGTATGATCCCAGATATCTTTTATTCTAATAATTTCAGGAATTAATATAGAATTCGGATTTGAGTAATTACCTTGAAGTCTATATGAATGAAAAGAAAGATTATTTTCATTGAATTCTGTTTTGAAATTTTCTTTTGGGTCTGAATTAAATCTATATCCACCATTACCGAAAGTAATTTTCCATGAGCTCTTTTTGTTTTTATATGACAACTGGAGGAATGGATTAACGCTTCTCATCTGAAATTGAATTCTTTCTTCGAAATGCTGAGCAGTATTTCTCAACTCGCGGATTATGCCGTGTAAGGTTTGATTCGGTACATAATTTAAATAGGAAAATATTGAGATGTTGTTTTTTATAGGGCTGAAATAACAGCAATTCACAAGTTGGGTATAATAGGTTATGAGATTATCAACTGCATCAAAACAATCTTGATATAAGTCTTGACCTTTAGATGGTAAATCATCAGTGACTAACTTGGATTTGGCAATAAGTGACTGAAAATTGCAATCCAATCTTTTTAATAAGGATATAGCATATTCACACGTCATATCGAATTTCTCATCCTATTGTAATGGTAGGCAGATAAATGGTTGCCGGTTTAAGTAAAGTTGATTCATACGCGATTGGTTTAATCGCAAATATTGTAATTTTAGTTTACAATTCCTACTTTGTTTAAACTTTGTTCATATTTTCTCATGTTTCCAGAGAAACTGACCCCCCTTCCATCCAAGTGAAACAAAAAAATACAAACAGGTGCCCCTACGAAAAAGACATTATATCCGTCCCATTCCGTCTCCTACGTGAACACAATGAGGGAATCCGGTGAGGTATCCATTTCCGTACCATACCCGTTCTAAACGTCTATTATGCGTATATAAACGTTTATTATGCAGTCGTGGCGCAGATTTAGCAATTTGAAGAAAAGACCTTTTCTTAGAATGCTTACCTTTGGATTCCTAAAAAATTGCTTCAACACGAATGACCCGCTCCCAACTTATTCTAAAGCTGAATGAACTTCGGTCGCTGCCCGGTGAAACGGAGGTGGTAGAATTTAAGGAGGCGAATAATGATTATGACTTCAGGAAGTTAGGAAAATACTTTTCGGCTTTGTGTAACGAAGCTAACCTGAAAGGGAAACCGGAAGCATGGCTCGTTTTTGGAATCGAAAATGAGAAGAGAAGTATTGTTGGTTCGAAATATCGTGCAGGGAATCGACCTCATCTCGAAAGTTTGAAAGGAGAGATCGGAAACAAAACAAGCAACCGGATTACTTTCATCGAAATTCATGAACTCGATTTGCCGGAGGGCAGAGTAGTGATGTTTCAGATACCTGCCGCACCGCAGGGCTTACCCATTGCATGGGAAGGTCACTACTATGGCAGAGATGGTGAAGTGTTATCTCCGCTCAATCTTTCAGAAATAGAACAGATCCGAAAACAGGCAACTCATTTCGATTGGAGTGCGGGAATTTGCGAAGATGCTACAATAAATGATTTAGAACCCGAAGCAATTCTATATGCAAGAGAGAATTTCAAAATAAAAAATCCCCGACTTGCAAAGGAAGTTGACAAGTGGAACGATTCGGTTTTTCTCAACAAAGCAAAAATTACCATCGGTGATAAAATTACAAATACTACAATGCTATTGCTTGGAAGAAATGAATCGGCATTTCATCTCTTACCTTCCTTTGCTCAAATTACATGGATTCTGAAAGACAAAGAAAATAAAGAACTCGACTACGAGCATTTTTCGATACCCTTGCTCCTCAATACAGATTTGGTATTGAAAAAAATTCGCAATCTAATATATCGTTATTTGCCTGCCGGTACTTTGTTCCCAACCGAAGTAACTCAATACGAACCTTATGTAATTCGTGAGGCATTGCATAATGCAATTGCAAATCAGAATTACGAATTGCAACAAAGAATTAATCTTGTTGAATTTCCCGAACAGCTTATATTTGCAAATGGCGGTTCTTTTATTCCGCTTACTATTGAAAATGTTATTGAACATGATTTACCGCAACCGTTATACCGGAATAAATTTCTTTGCGATGCAATGGTTGCACTCAACATGATCGATACCATCGGGAGCGGTATTAAGAAAATGTTCGAATACCAACGCAATCGTTTCTTTCCGATGCCCGATTATGATCTCTTACAACCGGAAACTGTTAAGGTAAAAATATACGGAAAAATTATTGATAAAAATTACACGCAGTTATTAATTAATAAATCGGATATTTCTTTAAAGACCGTAATCTTACTCGATAAAGTTCAAAAAGGAAAAACGATTTCGGATGAGGAATCGGGCAGTTTAAAAACCGCCCGACTTATTGAGGGCAGAAAACCAAATTATTATGTATCATCTCAAATTGCTGCCGTAACGGGAGAAAAGGCAAGCTATATCAAAAACAGAGGTCTTAAAGATCAGCATTACAAAGAATTAATTCTGAAATTTCTTGATCAGTATAAGACTGCTACAAAGACAGATATCGACAGACTGATTTTAGATATACTTCCGGCGATTTTAGACAAACCACAGAGGGAAAACAAGGTGAAGAATATTTTGTACTCGATGTCGAAACGCGATCAAACCATTGTAAACCAAGGAACTAACAGAAAACCAATCTGGAAAAAGAATATCTAAAATGACTTGTTGGAAGTTTTTAATTAGACATACTTTAGATAAACTTTAGACAAACTCTGGCTGAAATTTGAATATAAAATGGGTTAAGAGAGATTAAGAGAGGTCAAGAGAGAATTTAAGAGAGGTTTAAGAGAGGAATGAACACAATACACTAATAAACAGTACATTATGAATCACTTAATATTGATAAATTTAGAGGTAAATTAAGAGAAAGCGTCCCGATATCAAGGCGTAAAATTGCATTTTCACTGAA
>JAHEYM010000165.1:1896-8244 GCA_023251595.1 Bacteroidota bacterium | reverse complement strand
CTCTGATTGCTGCGTAATTTTCAAACCCTTTACATGATCTTTTTCTTTTGTGATTTCATCAAATACTTCAACCACATAATCAATATGCGACTGAGTATATACTCTGCGCGGAATGGCCAAACGAACCAATTCCATTTCTGCAGGAATTAATTTCCCGCTTAAATCGTATTTTCCGAACATCACAGAACCGATTTCGCAACTGCGAATGCCACCGATTCTGAATAGTTCACAAACAAGCGCCTGTCCCGGATATTCTTCGACCGGAATTTGAGGATATAATGCTTTTGCATCTATATATACAGCGTGACCACCTGTTGGATAAATAATCGGAACGCCCTTTTCTAAAATTTTCTCTCCCAGATATTTTGTGCTTTGAATTCTGTATTTCAGATAGTCTGCTTCAAAAATTTCTTCCAATCCTGTTGCAATTGCTTCCATATCGCGGCCGGAGAGTCCGCCGTATGTAGTGAATCCTTCTGTGATGATGAGCATTTGTGTACAGGCATCAGCCAATTCTTTATTGCGCAAAGCAAGAAAACCACCCATATTTGCGAACGCATCTTTTTTTGCACTCATCACGCAGGCATCTGCAAGTAAAAACATTTGCTGTGCAATTGACTTAAAGGATTGTTCATGAAATCCATCTTCACGTTCATGAATAAAATAGCTATTCTCCGCGATTCGACAACAATCGAGAATAAATAATATATTGTTTTTCTTACAAATTTCTGCCACCTCGTTTGCATTCTTCATGCTAACCGGTTGGCCTCCGCTGCTGTTATTTGTGACGGTTAGAATTACGCCACCAATATTTTGAGATCCCAGCTCTGTAATTAATTCTGCTAATTTTTTAACATCCAGATTTCCTTTGAATGGTGCATATATAGATATATCAGCAGCTTCTTTCACCGGAATATCAATCGCCGTTGCTCCGCTGAATTCTATATACGCGCGTGTCGTGTCGAAATGCGTATTGCTGATAAAGTATTTGCCTTTTTTCCCGAGATGTCCATATAGAATCCTCTCTGCCGCCCGACCCTGATGTGTTGGCAGAATATAGGGCATCGCAGTGAGATCGCGAACTACTTTTTCGAATCGCTCCCAGCTTCGCGCGCCCGCATACGACTCGTCACCCTGCATCATCGCTGCCCACTGATTGCTGCTCATGGCAGACGTTCCACTGTCTGTCAGAAAATCAATAATCACTTGTTCAGAGCGAAGGCGGAAAGGATTGTAATGCGCATCGACCAGATATTTCACGCGTTGTTCCATTGTACTCATACGAATGGGCTCAACACTTTTTATGCGGAAGGGTTCGATTATTGTTTTGAAATTCATATATATATAGTAAGGGTTGATTTTATTTATAATGAGTTACAGTTGAATCTACATACTTCAGAAACTCAACAATTTGGTTTATTTCTTCCTTGGATAAATGGAAATCCGGCATTCTTAAGGTGCCTGTCGATAAGAGGGCAGAAGCGTATAGAGGTCCCTTCCCGGGTTGGGAAATTGTGGTCGTTAATTCAGGTCCCAAATAACCGCCTAGTCCGAATAACTGATGACAAGCGGTACAATTATATTTTTGGTACAAAATTTTTCCTTTTACGGCATTTTCATTCATCTCGGGCGATAAAACGTTAGTTCCGGTGGTATATACTACAAGCGTATAAATGCTAAAACAGCAAAATAAAAAAACAAATAATATCATCCTTTTCAAGTGTCGAATCAGGTTTTGGAGGGTAATAAACTCTGTTTTTTCATTTATTCTGACATTATTTCTGCCTCATCAAACATACTCATTCTATAATAGCAAGATCATGATAAGCGTCATTTTATCATCTGACTTCAGTCAACACTTTTTATTGACCCCAAATTCTGCGAAATAGCAGATTCTCAGCAAAATCAAGCTTTCTCCACAAAAAATATTTCAAAATATTTCAAAAACATGATCTAAGTCATTTTTATACGGTTGTACCCGTCATACTTTTGCTCCGTCTTAAGTGATATGTTCTTTAACAGATTGATGAGGTAAGAGTTGAACGAAAGTTCGGCATCTTCAAAGTTCGGATACTTTCCGGAATGTTCTAGCCAGGGGTGAGGGTCTCTTGAGGGGCAGTAACGAATAAAGTATTCTAATCAGGGGTTTATCTCAATCACTTAAGAACATACTAAAGGAGATGGGATTTATTCTGTCTCCTTTATTATTTATGCCTGGTGCAGCATTTTATTTGATGGTGAAATTCTCAACAGAGGCGTCTCTAATGATATCAATAACCTAAAATAAAAAAAATGAAAAAGCTATCTGCCATCCTCTGCTTGCTTGGGTTTTCCATCTCTCTGTGGGCTCAGCAACCTGTCAATCCGGGTTTTGAAACTTGGGTGACATCAAATCTCTACGAAAATCCGGACAGTTTCACCACCACCAACACATGGACATTCGCTACGATCCCGGGCGGTAACGCGACGAAAATAACCGGGGCATATCACGGTCTGTATGCCACACAACTCACAACGATTCCGGTTCCAAATGACACGATTTTTGGTGCCTTGTTCATCGGGGTTCCATCTCCCGGCGGTATCGCAGGCGGACTTCCTTATTCAGGTCAGCCGGATTCAATATCTTTTTATGCAAAATATAATGTGCCATTGAACGATACTGCATTTTTTATGGTGGGATTTAAAAGTGGAGGAAATATTATTTCCATCGCGCAAAGAGCAATCATTGGTGTGCAAAATACATGGCAGCGTATCTGTATTCCGAGTGGTCTTCCTCTTACTCCTGTCCCTGACACCATCGTTGCAGTTATTACTTCATCCAGAATGGATCCTCCCAGAATTGCAGGGAGCACGTTAACAGTTGATAGCATCACGATGATTGGTACCACCCAGCTTTTTCCAAATTATAGTTTCGAAGACTGGACACCGTTTACGTCTGAGGAACCCGTCGGCTGGACCACCATTAATTATGCAGTTATTCCCGGTAACCCGATGTCGGCAACCAAATCAACGACTAGTCAAAATGGTTCTTTTGCCATGCGACTGGAAAATGTCGCGACTACATGGGGCGATACAGCGGGATATATTACGAATGGTTATATAGGAATGAATGGACCTGCCGGTGGCATGCACGTGAATAATAATCCTCAGAAATTAACGGGATATTATGAGTACTTTCCTGTTGGACCGGATACTGCACTCGGCGCACTTTTCACTTTTAGGAATGGTCTGCCGGTCGACAGTGTATTCATAGATTTACCTGCTCAGAGTATATATACTTATTTTGAAATGTCATTAAATTATCATGCATGGCCTGTGGTAGATACTTTGAATATTGCTTTCGCCTCCGGAAATATAAATGACAGCACAAGCTTTGTGGGGCTCGGATCTGTATTATATATTGATAATCTGAATATCACTTATTATCCGGCTGGGATTCAGTCTGAGTATATAAATGAACCGCATAGCATTTATCCGAATCCGTTTACGGACGCTGCCATTCTGCAATTTACAAACATGAGAGGAGTTATATATACAGTTGCAATCTACGACGTGCTCGGAAACGAAGTTATGAAAATCGAAAATATTTCATCCAACGGAGTCACAATTAACCGGAATCATCTACCCGCAGGAATTTATGAATACAGAGTGAATAGTACTGTAGGGAATAATTTTATTGCAAGAGGAAAATTGGTGATGAAATGAAGATTAATTCCTCATATCCCTCAACTTAATTTCGTTCAACAGATAAATCTTCCCGTCTTTTATTTCGATCAGTTTTTCTTCTTTAAAATCACTGAGTGTCCGGATCAGAGATTCTGTTGCTGTACCTACAATATTCGCGAGATCTTCGCGTGAGATGGCGATGCCGTGACTTTTCATCGCTTCATCTCTGTATCTTTCCTGGAGTAAAGTCAATGCTTCTGCAACACGTTTGCGAACAGAACTATAAGCAAGTTCAAGTAATTGCTCCTGTTTCTCGGTTACACTCTGTGTGAGAATGTGTAAAAACTTTTTCGCCACATCGCGATTGTTGTAAGTAAGAGAGAAAAATTCTTCTTTAGGTATATATGTAATTTCCGAATCTTCCATCGTTTGTGCGGATTCGGTATATGCTTTCCCTTCGAGGAGCGCTGTGTAGCCGAAAAATTCACCTTCTTTTAAAAGAGACGTAATAAACTCTTTTCCGTGCTCATGAACTTTATATATTTTTATTTTTCCTTTGTTAAGATAATACATTCCACTTGGATAATTTCCTTCCATATATACACCTTCTTTTTTCCTATAGATGTTTACTTTTTTACCATCCATAAATTTTTTCAATGCATCTCTTCCGCCAACATCGCCGATAAATGCAGTAAGACCATCTAAATCTTTCTGGTATTCTTTCCGAATCGATTCCAGTTTTTTTATCCTGCTTTCAACCGCACGCAAAAGTTCAATTTTATCAAAAGGTTTTGTGATATAGTCATCAGCCCCCATTTCCATTCCCCTTCGTAAATCGCTTCTTTCGGCTTTTGCAGTAAGGAAAATGAATGGAATTCCGGAGGTTTCCGGGTTTTTGCTTAATAGATGCAGAACGCCGTATCCATCGAGTACCGGCATCATAATATCGCAGATGATAAGATCCGGTTTTGACAGGTTTACCTGTTCGACTCCTTTTTTACCGTCAGAGGCAGTGGTTACATCGTAGCCTGCCAGTTCCAGAATCTCCGCAGTATTTTCGCGAACTTCTTTGTTGTCTTCGATTAATAGAATATTATACATAAGGTAGTGATTTTGTGATTAAATGATTTATAAGAGGGTTAACAAATTTTTGTATATATATACTTATATTTTTGTGTAAGAGGATTTCAATCATTAATAACCGCTTGCTGAGCCTGTCGAAGAAATCGAAGTACCCGAAGCATTCGGGAAGGTCAACGTAAACGAAGTTCCTATATCCAATTCACTTTCCATTTCGATGAAGCCGTTCAGTAATTCGACATAATTGGCAACAATATTAAGACCGAGTCCTGTACCCTGAATATTCATTGCATTATGCGCCCTGAAGAATCTTTCAAATAAATGTTTTTTGTCTTCGTCGCTAATACCGATTCCTTCATCTTTTACAATTATTCTTGCAATGCTTTGATCGATGATGGTGCTGATTAATATCGTTTTATGATCGTCCGAAAATTTAATCGCGTTCGACAGCAAATTAATTATTATATTCCGAACTAATTTTTGATCGAGGGTAACCTGTTCCAAGCCTTGCTGATGATAAATTATTTTTTGTCCTGGTTTTGCAAGCGCTTTCATATCACCGACTATTTCCTCAACGAGTGCTTTGAGATTAAAAACGGTAAAATTAGCAAGAACTTTTCCTTCCTCAATTTTACTCATCGATAGAAAATCGCTGAGGATATCGTTCAGATTATTCACTGCTGATTTTATCCTGTCAACATGTTTTAACCTTTTCTCTTTTTGTTCTTCGAGCGGATATTCCGGAATTAATGAAGCAGATGATAGAATCGTTGTCAGGGGTGTTCTGAATTCGTGAGATGCCATAGAGATAAATCTACCCTTCAGTTCGTTCAATTCTTTTTCTTTCTCAAGGGCATCGCTCAACTCCAGTTTTGATTTTTCCAATTCGTTCAAGGCCTCGCTCAATACTTTCGTCCGGGCATCCACTTTAGACTCAAGTCGCTCGTTTGAGCTTCTCAATTCTTTCGCCAGATTTTCGAGTTCACGTTGTTGTTTAAGTACAAAACTCTCCGTTTTCTTCCTGGTGGTAATGTCGATAATGAAGGCAATGGTGAAATGTTCATTGTCGTGTTTGAAGGGACTGAGACTGATTTCGACCGGAAATTCTGTCCCGTTTCGACGCAGTGCATACAGATCCATTCCTATCCCCATCGATCTGGAGTGAGGATGTGTATCAAACTTTTCGCGGTGGTGCGCGTGACCCTGGGTGAAGCGTTCCGGCATCAGAAGCTCGACTTTTTTCCCCATAAGTTCTTCTTGTTTATACCCGAAGAACCGCTCTGTTGCAGGATTAACAAACTTGATATCGCCTGAATGATCTGTCACAATTATGCTTTCGGTTGCGTGTTTAAATAGTTCCTCCAACAGCTCATGTCTCTGCTCTCTGTTCATCAAATCCTTCTTTACTTGGCTAAAATAAGTCATTACAGGCAATGTTACGCGATTTTTTGATAAAATTTTGTCCGAAGGGGGTTCGGTTTTACGAAAATAGAGGGGTTATACACATATCTAAATGCTGTTCGTCAGCCTTTAGCATGACTTTTATCACTTTCTCTAAGATGATCTCAATAATCGTGGCTCTCCTAATATTACTTTTGAAGT
>JAHEYM010000165.1:0-1886 GCA_023251595.1 Bacteroidota bacterium | reverse complement strand
ATATGATTCAAAATAAGTATATATATAATCATCCGCGAAAATCAGTCCAATCCGTGTCATCAGCGGTCCATTTTTCTCCCTCAATAATAAACATGCGCTACCAGACAGCCTTCGGGGCTACCAATTAGTCCACCAGCTGAGCAATTAAAACCTGGGGTTCTCTGTGCTCGGACAGTAATTGTATAAGTACCAATTGGAAGTGTGAGTAATGCTTCCGTACTCCAACTTCTCACATCACTCCATGGATTGATGGGTGCTGTCGATATTAGAAATGATCGAAGCGAGTTCGAGAGTAATGATCCGTTATTAAACATACCGATTCTTGCACTAAAATTCACAAATCCGCCGTCTAAGCTGAGCGTTCCGGAACTTGACAAATTGACAGTAGCGGTTGCAGTAAGCACCAAAGTCAACGAGAGTCCGCTGACAGTATCCCATTGCGGATTTAGAGCATTTATTTGTGTCGCTGCCGCATACGCAATATAATTCTGCACCGACCCCGTCGGTCCGGTAACTCCCGTCGGTCCAATCGGACCACCGGAAGAACCCGTGGGACCAACACTTCCTGTAGCTCCGGTTGCACCCATCGCGCCTGTGGGACCTTGGGGACCGATTGGACCGGTGCTACCGTTGATGCCGTTTAAACCAGGTGAACCATTTACTCCCGCAGCACCGGTTGGTCCGGTCGGACCTGTGTAGCCGCCTGCCACCGCGCCTGCATATAATGCGTACGGAACAGAAATCATTTGGGTGATGCCCATATTCATATAATCCGTGCCGCCAATCGTGTCAATTTCAACCATTAGATATTCTTCACCATGAAACCAGGGAATGGTCGCAAATGAGCCGGTATCAACAACGCCTTCACCAATCTTCGCTGAAAAAAGTCCGAATTGATTTGTTGTAACATGATGCGTTTCTCTGTAAACCGTTGGTCCCGGATATCCATCCAATATAGAATATCGCAAACCGATAAATCTGTTTATTAACTCTTTTCCGCCACCATCGCGGGCTACAGCCTGATAATTGATTGCTTGTGGAACTTGTGAAAACGCATTTTGAACGAATAGAAAAGCAACAGATAAAATGAGAAAACACTTTTTCATGGTTTTCGTTTTAGATTTTACAAATGTACAATATTGTGAACTAATATCTTTCACAAAAAACTATCTTTGTATCGCTATTAAATAAAGTTAGCTAAGAAAATTTATGCCTCATATTTCAATATTATCCTCAAGTGTCAGAACAGAAAGAAAAAGCAACCGCGTTGCTTTGTATTTCAAAAATTATCTCGAAGAAAATAAACTTGCGGATGTTGAAATTCTGGATTTAATGGAATACAATTTTCCTATATTTAATGAACGATTACGCTTCCAGAAAAATCCCTCTGCATCAATTCTTGAATTTGCAGGAAAAATTAAATCTTCGGATGGTGTTATAATCGTGACACCCGAATATAACGGTGGTTATCCGGCAAGTTTAAAAAATGTGATTGATTTGCTCTACGATGAATGGCGCCGAAAACCGATTGCCATCTCGACGGTCTCCGATGGTGTTTTCGGTGGAGCACAGGTAATTACATCCTTGCAATTTATTCTTTGGAAAATCGGAGCAACCACAGTTCCTGCAATGTTTCCTTTCCCCAAAGTTCAGGATTTATTGGATGAAAATGGAATTCCTACTGATAAAATTTCTTTGAATAAGAGAGCTTCAAAATTTTTTGGTGAACTTATTTCATATATTCCATCGAAAAGCCAAGAACCTGAATAAACCCTTCAACTTATCAACCCATCAACCCATCAACCCATCAACCAAATGATAAAAACAATTCTTCATAAAGCGGCAACCCGTGGCGATGCAAATCATGGCTGGCTGCATAGCAGACA
>JAHEYM010000511.1 GCA_023251595.1 Bacteroidota bacterium | reverse complement strand
TGAAAGTGAATCGACGTTCGTGGTCGTGTATTTCAAATTTCCACCTCTGTACGAGACATCTACACCCGTGGCAATTGCATAATTGTCGCTGAAGCCGAAATCCATCATCAACCCATAAGAAAAACCAAGCTTAGCACCATCAGATGTTAGTTCATATACAGTTCCATCGATGGTTTCTTTGTAATCTGGCTTAAGCCATGCTAAGGTAGGAGCGGCTTTCAGGCCGAAATGAAACTTTTGCGCTATTCCGTTGATAGAAATCAGCGCGAGGGAAAGAAACAAGGTAATCTTTTTCATAATATTGCCGTTCGTTTACGCTACGCAAAGTACGGCAATTTTTTAAGAATGAAAAAAATTCTCTTTATCGCATTCGTCCTCATATTAACAGCTTGTCATTCTAACCAAAACAAAGATTCACATCTCGACATTCCGGATCAGAATGCTGGACCGAAAAGTCGCGAGGTCAATGTGAAAATTATGCGCTTTGATAAAGACATCCTCGCGATGGTGAAAGATACTTCAACCAAGATAATTGACACGCTGCGCAAACGATATGGCAGTTTTCTCGACACTACTTATTGTATGCAGATTATGCGCATGAGAATGAGTAACGACAGGGATCTCCGTCATCATCTAACCGATTTTCTAACCGATTCGGATGTGAAAGCAATATATAAGGAGGTGGACAAAACTTTTCCCGATTTGACCGATTATGAAAAAGATTTTTCAGCCGCATTTACAAGATTTGTGAAATATTTTCCCGATCGGAATGAACCACGGATTTATACAATGATTTCCGCTTTTAATTATGCAGTCGTAAGTACAGATAGCGCGATGGTGCTGGGTCTTGATATGTTTTTGGGTACCGACCATATTTTTTATTCCTCCATGGGTTTCCCCAAATATAAGATCAATCGTATGCGTAAAGAATATTTAGTTCCTCAACTCATTGAAGGTTGGATGCGCAGCGAATTCGACGGATCGAACACCGGAAATGATCTCATTTCGCAAATGGTCTACAACGGCAAAATATATTATTGTCTCGATGCGCTACTCCCAACGATGGATGATACGTTGAAAATCGGATATACAGGTAAGCAAATGGAGTGGTGCAAAGCATCAGAACCTTCTATCTGGAAATATTTTATCGAACACGATTTGCTTTTTACCGCAGACGAACTAAAATATGCGAAATTCGTCACCGATGGACCCACCTCCAACGGGATGCCAAAAGAATCGCCGGGAAATATCGGTTCCTGGACAGGTTGGCAAATCGTCCGGAAATATATGCGCGAACATCCCGATATCACGGTGAAACAGTTGATGGAGAATAACGATGCACAAAAAATTCTAAGCGAATCAAAATATAAACCCGAAGATTCGGGAACCTAACTCCCCTCTCCGTTGGGAGAGGGTCTGAGGGTGAGGGGAATGCGCACAAAACTTACGAATATGTCAAAAAAAGCTGAAATCATTATTACCGTTGGTCTCGATGCCCAACAAGTACCGGAAACCATTGAGTGGGAGGCGCGCGACAGCGGAATGGATGGTCCGAAACCGACAAAAGCCATCATGTTCAATGTTTGGGATTCAACCGAACAATCGCTGATGCGTATCGACTTGTGGACCAAGGAGATGCCTGTTGATGAGATGAAAAGATTCTTTCAGCAAACATTTGCTTCTATGGCAGAAACTTATCGCCGTGCCACCGGACAAGAAGCAGGCGCAGATGCAATTAAGGCATTTGCGGATAAATTTGCGGCGATTTCGCAGCAGAATTAGACGTAAAATTTGGCGGTTCGGATTCTAATCCTACCTTTGCATGTCGATTGGAAGCGCTATTTTTGTTAAAAAGTGGTGATCCTAAACCTGTGACAGATGCAAATCGGAATGCGAATTTCTTACTACTTCCTGTTTCTATTCCTCTTTCTTTTTCTCTTTCTGGGGGTTCTTGTTCCTGTAAATTCCTCCGCCCAATCTTTGTTCTATAACAATGGTGCCAACGTTTTTGCGAATGTTGGCTCAATCGTTTATGTCGATGGGTCACTGGAAAATACGATTTCAGGGGCTTTGCAGAATGATGGTACGATCACAGTTACTTCAAATTTCAAGAATGATACAAATTGCACGGTACATGGCAACGGTTTGTATTTGGTTGAAGGTGACTGGATTAATGACGGAATTTTTACGGGCGATGTAAGTACTGTTAGC
>JAHEYM010000164.1 GCA_023251595.1 Bacteroidota bacterium | reverse complement strand
TCAGGATTATCGATCAAAACAGATTTCACTCCGTCTCTCCCCTGCCCTAATTTCGTATCACCATAACTGAACCAGGAACCGCTTTTCTTCACGATATTCAACTCGACGCCGAGATCAATAATTTCACCCAATTTAGAAATACCTTCACCATACATAATGTCGAATTCAGCAACACGGAAAGGCGGCGCTAATTTATTCTTCACCACTTTCACCCTCGTACGATTTCCGACAGAATTTTCACCATCTTTAATTTGTCCGATACGGCGAATATCGAGTCTGACCGATGCATAAAATTTCAGTGCATTTCCACCTGTTGTAGTTTCCGGATTTCCGAACATCACACCGATTTTTTCGCGAAGTTGATTAATGAAAATACAGGAACATCCGGTCTTTGAAATCGTGCCGGTTAATTTACGAAGTGCCTGTGACATCAAACGGGCCTGAAGTCCCATTTTGCTTTCACCCATCTCGCCTTCGATCTCGGCTTTTGGCGTCAATGCCGCAACTGAGTCGATGACAATAATGTCGATGGCGCCTGAACGAATCAGGTTTTCGGCGATCTCCAATGCCTGCTCACCGTTATCGGGTTGAGAGATCAAAAGATTTTCGATATCGACACCAAGTTTCTCGGCATAAGTACGATCGAAAGCGTGTTCAGCATCGATAAAAGCAGCGATGCCGCCTTTCTTTTGAACCTCTGCAATCGCGTGGATTGAGAGTGTTGTTTTACCGGAAGATTCGGGACCATAAATTTCGATCACACGTCCGCGCGGTAGTCCCCCGATGCCTAACGCATTGTCGAGAGAGATAGATCCGGTTGAAATAACTTCAACAGGTTCAATGACCTGGTCACCCATCTTCATGATGGTGCCTTTGCCATAATTTTTTTCCAACTTATCCATTGTAAGTTGGAGTGCTTTGAGTTTTTCTTTGTTTTCGCTGAGCATTTTTTGAAAAGTTTAAAGGTTAGAAAAAAGGGTTAGTAATAGAGTACAAAGGACAACAAGTTTCTGAAATAAAACAAGAACAAAATTTATTCTTTTTTATGTCCGGGAATGAAATGGTGAAATTCAGGAACAATTTTCAAAAAATAAACTGCAATGATGTAAGACCCACCAATAACTGCAGAGTGAAAAAGAATATCAAGAACAGGTTTGTCGAGGGTGGGAAGAAGTTTATTAAGAAAGAAACATGCAGCTATCAGAAGAAGTACAGCGATGGTTTTAACGTTGAACGGTTGAAGTTTGTATGTCTTGAGAATAAAAACATATCGGATCAGACAATAGATAAGCGCTCCGAGTGCCGTACTCAGTGCGGCGCCCTCCTGACCATATATTGGAATTAAAAACATGTTGAGTCCGAATGCAATTATCACAAGCAGAATCAACATAAATGCACCGAACTTATAACTATCCGAGCTGAAGATAATCGATTGATTTGAACCGGCTGCGACGTTGATTAATGAACCTAGACTGAGAATAAGAACGACGTTTCCTCCGCTGCTGAATTCGGGTGGGAGAAAAGTCAAAAGAGAATTTATGTTGACATTGATACCAAGAAAAAACAATCCTCCGATTAAAAGAAGATATCGGCTGGATCTGAAATAAATTTCTTTGATCGAGTCCATATTCTTTGTTGCCAGGGCATCAGAGATTTTGGTGTTTGTAATTTTCTCGAGTGAATTGAGAGGTGCTTCAATAATCATAGGAATAAATGAGACTATAGAGTATATACCTACTTGAAAAAGAGGTTTGAATTTTCCGAGGATAATTCCATCGAGAAGTTTTAAGCCTGTGGCAGCAATTCCAGCAAAAGATAGAAGAAAAGCATAGTTAAAAATCTCAGTCATACTCTTTGTTTTGAGTACTTTAGTGTTGATTCTGAGACTTGGCTTATCAATATATAATATATAGAAGATAAGAATGAGTAACTGCAATGCAAAAACACATACGAAGAAGGTAACAAACTCATCGATACTTATCCATTTGAGATAATAGATTGAGATTACGATCATGATAAAGATCCTGGTAACCACGTCGTTCAGAAGAAGAGGAAAAGTGGTTTTAAAAAGGGAGTTGCAATAGATGTTGAGGACAGTTAGGAGTCCGATGATAAAAGATAGAGGAATGACATAGTTAAAGAAGTCAGTGAATAATTTTGATTCTTTAATATACTGGCTGACGAAAAATTCCCGGAAGATATAAAGGAGAGATGTAGTAATTATAAAACCAACGATAGGGAAAATGAGCATAAAGCCAAAGTAACCATGGTGTTTTTGCGCTCTATCTTTGTAAATCGGGAAGAATTTGACAGTTGCGTTACCGATGCCCAGAGGTAAAAATACAGCCACCATCGAAGAAAAACTGAAGAGCATTCGGGTGAGTCCGATTTCTTCGGGAGTAAGAAACCTTGGTTGAATGATGATAATATTAACAAAGCCAATCAGAATACCGATGAAGGTTACGATGGTGTTCTGAATACCTTGTTTTTGGATTACCCCCATTGTAGTTTCAGTTTCGGTATCAGTGATCGGTTAACGGTGGGAGCTCAATAAAAGGAACAGTTAACAGGTTACCGTTCCTGAAACTGAAACCGTAGTAGCGAGGGGGGGAGTCGAACCCCCGACCTCAGGGTTATGAATCCTGCGCTCTAACCATCTGAGCTACCTCGCCGGATGAAATCTTTCAAAAAGCGAGCGCAAAGGTAAGGAATTAGATGAGAAATGACAATTGAAAATTTAGTACTTTTGAAGCATGAACTTAAAACTGAAAGGGTATGCAAAGCATTGAGGTGATTGTTAAAAACGAGACAGATCTGAGAAAACTCATCTCAGAACTCGACAAAATGAAATTTGTAAAGTCGTACCGACCGCTCAGCAAAGCCAAGAAGGGTGTTGATAGCATCGCTTATGCTTCAGAAGCATCTCTAGCCGAAGATTGGTTGACCGCTGAGGATGCCAGGTATGAAAAATATTTCCGCAAATGATCTATCACAAGGGAGATATTGTCTGGATCGATTTTCCATTTACGGACGGTACCGGAAGTAAAATAAGTCCAGCTCTGGTCATTTCCAACCAGAAAGTAAACCAGACAGGAGACTATCTTCTCATGCAGATAACGAGTCGGATTTGGAATGACGGATTGTCATTTACTTTGCTAGATAAACATTATAAGCTTTCATTACTAGAAATAAGCAGTCATGTCAGAATTCATAAAATCTTTAGTTTGAATCAAGCTCTCATTCTCGGACGAAAAACCGCACTTAAAGGCGATTGCATAAATTAATTCTTACGTTGTTAAATACAATTTTAGCTTGATAAAATAGCTTTGTTTATTTCCCTTTGGATCATATAAATTCAAGAGTATTGTCAGTAATAGTATTATTGCATAAAATATTGCAGCAATGAAATCCATTCAGGTAGTTGCATTTTTCAGGTTATTATTTTTCGTTGCAAATTATTTATTTGCTCAAACTCCAAAAGATAAAATTTGATCTGAGTTTATCTGTGTTAGTTGTGAGCAAACCTTTGCGGTTTCAGTTTTCGGAAAAATATTCTTAACATTGTGCCCAAATTCCATCTCATGAAGACAATTAAATATTGCTTCTTTTTCACAACCATATTAATATCATTTTCAGGTTGTTCTTCCTCACAAACAAAATCCGACAAGAACACATCCGATAGCACTCAGAAACCAATAGACACCATAGGACTTCATCAATTATTGCCCACACTTCCGAAGGAAAATAAGATCGGAGAATGGGACGAATATGATTTAAAAGGCAAGTTAAAAGCGGACGTTGAAACTGAATATGATGTGGTTGAAAAAGACGGAAGAACCGAACCGGGTAAGCCAAACGGAAATTGGCAATCACATAAATTCGATTCGAAAGGGATGTTGACAGAATATAAAAGATACTGTACCTTTAACAGCAGTAAACCCTGCGCGATGATTAAAAACACATTCGATAAAAACGGTTTTAAAATCAAGAGTGACGGGATAGATTATGTCAGTGGTGGAAGTACAACTATTGATAATTTTAAAAACGATGAGGAGGGAAGACCAATTCATATTGAGCATTACTCGAATTACATGGAAGGTCCGGTAGAGCTGAAATCTCTGATGGATAAAACATATGATAACAAAGGTCAATTAATATCGAAAATTAGTTATCTGCTAAAAAATGGTGTTAAAGCTATATCAGATTCTATCTGCTATACTTATTATCCGGATGGATTGAAAAAAGCAGAAGTGACTTACAATGACAATACTAAAATTTGTTCGGATTCAACAGTATATATTTATCATTCGACAGGAAGATTATTGGAAGAAACAACCTATTCGTCAAATAAAGAAATAATCAGAAGAACCCGAATTCAATATAATTCGAAAGGTATTGCCGAACAATTACGAAAATACGAAGAAAAAGGAATATTAGAGTCTATATTGTATTATGATGACGATGGCGTTAAGTTTGTTTCAAAAAAAACATTGGATAAAAATGGGAAAACAAAATCTGTGGATCATTATCCGGGACCAACTGAAGATATTGTCAAAACGACCAATGATGAAAAAGGAAATTGGATCATTGACAATTATTCTCATAAAGAAGATGTGCCCGGAAAAGGAATGGTGGAAAAGGTTTATAAAATCGTCAAAAGAACAATCGAATACTATTGATTACAGGTTCGGTTTGAGGTACAGATAACTGTTAACAGATTTTTACTTTAGCCCGGTGGAGTGATATAATGATATTATAAATAAAGAGAAACCATGAAAAGAATTTCCGGAATTTTATTCGGATTAATTATTTTGCTTATGCTTCCCGGCTGTCAATCTGGACAGAAACACACGGAAATTAAAAATGAGGATAGTATAAAGAAGTATATTGACACCATCGGAATTCACCAGATTCTTCCTCCATTTCAGGATCCGGAAAAGGAATCCGGATGGCGCGGTTATTATCTGAAAGGTAAAGTTAAATCGGTTTTATCAATCAACTATAATGTTGAAGAACTTGATGGAAAAGTAGTAAGAAAAGATGAAACCGGACATAGGGAACAATTGAATTTCGACGCAAAAGGTATGGTTTCTGAAACAAAAGAATATTGTGATCATAATCTTGTGAGGCCATGTTCAATGATGAAGCATACTTTCGATAATCATGGATATAATATACAAACAGATGGAATAGAATATGGCAATGGAAGTAATTTCCGTTACAAATTCAAAAATGACGAAATCGGAAGACCAATTGAAACTGAATACTATGATGAATATAACAAACAACCTTTGAGTCTTAAATCAATAGTATATACATCGTACAATAATAACGGCCAAAAAACTTCAGAAAGCAAATACAGATTCGATAAAGGAACAAAAATATTCTCTGATTCTACCGAATTTATTTATCATCCCACCGGCAGATTATTGGAGCAGACAGCATACGGTGCCAGTCAAAATATAACAGAAAAAATAAGAATTCAATATAATTCAGATGGTCACGTCCAACAGAGGAGAATATATGGGATGGGAGCTAAATTACAGCAAATCTGGTTGTTCGATGAAATGGGATATCTGATTGAAGAAAAAATGTTCGACAAGGCAGGAAAGATAACTTCAGATAAAAAAAATCCGGTTGACAAAGACGACAAAAGAACAGATGCTTCGGATAATAAATGGGGCAAAGTGGTTGCAATCGAATTTGATAAACAGGGAAATTGGATTTCAAAAACGTATGGCCATAATCAGGACTATTACGATAAATCAATGATTGGAAAACCTTATCTTATCATAAAAAGAACCATTGAGTACTGGTGAAAAAAGTTTCAGTTTGAGGAACAGATATCTGTTAACAGAATATAGGCATAGTCGGACTGAAAATAAAATTATTCTTTAAAATAAGAAGAAAAGATGAAAACAATTTTCGAAAAACACTTTTTTTATATAATATTATATATCTTTTCGTATCCCGTGTCAGCACAGACGTATGCGGATCTTATGAAGGTTGACACGATCGGAGTCCATCAAAAACTTCCTCCACTTTCTTTAAACGATACGGAGAGCGAATGGCAATACTTTTATTTGAAAGGCAAAGTAAAGTCGGTAATGGCAATCAATTATCATCTTGAAGAAAAAGATGGGAAAGTAATTGCAAAAGATGAAACCGGTCACCGTGATGGTTTAAAATTCGACAAAAGAGGCGTTTTGACGGAATGGGACGGTTATTGTGATGGTAATTCAGTCAGACCCTGCGAAATGACAAAACATACTTTTGACAAAAAGGGATTTATTATACGAACAGATGGAATTGATTATGGAAGCGGAGAGGATTTTTTCAGTACATATAAAAATGACAGTCTGGGAAGACCTGTTGAAACTGAATATTATGCAAAAAACTATGGTGACACGATAAAACTAAATAGCATCAGGTACGCGACGTATAATTCTACAGGTAAAATAAAATCGGATATTCACTACGAGGTCAAAAACGGAGAACAAACCTATTCTGACTCGACTTTATTTGTTTATCACTCTACCGGGCGACTCCTGGAAAAAACAATATACGTTACAAATAATGATATAACCGAGATTTTCCGCTTTCAGTATAATTCATCAGGTAAGAAAGAGCAGGAAAGAATTTATGAGTGGGATGGCAGATTGCAACAAATATGGGTATTTGATGATATGGGTTATACGATCGAAACAACAACTTTCGATAAAACCGGCAACATCACATATCATACTACAAATCCTGTTGATAAAGATGATATGCGCACGGATGAAAGCGATAGTCGTTGGGGTAAAGTCGTGGCGATTGAGTTCGATAAGAATGGAAACTGGATCTCAAAAACATATTCCGATATGGAGACTTCGGATGTCAGAGATGCAAAAACGAAAACATATTTAAAAATCCAAAAACCGTTTTTGATCATCAAAAGAACGATCGAATATTACTGAGAATTTCGAAGGTTATCTACCGGTAGATTGTTGACAATTTATTCAAACTGGAAAATAAAACGAATCAGAAAAGCGTATTCTTGCAGTTAAAATCCAACTCATGAAAATAGTTTGGTTATCTGCATTTGCTATCAGTCTCTGCTTCTCAAGGTGTGATTCTACTTATGCCCAAAAGCCTATGGCAAAGCAACCGGCCGAATCCGGAGGGCTTCAAACAGTGATAACACCAACACCCGTAATCGAAAAAGAAAGTGGATGGCAGGAGAACCATCTGAACGGTAATGTAAAAAATGTGACAGCCATTAATTACAATATTGAAGAAAGAGCGGGAAAAATCGTACCAACAAAAGAAACCGGAGTGCGTAATTGTCTGAAATTCAATACAGGAGGTGCTTTGGCGGAATCTGACGGTTATTGTGATGGCAATATCGTGAAACCGTGTGAGATGATAAGACATACTTTCGATAAGAACGGTTTTAATATCAGAATGGATGGAATAAATGTCGATAATGGGGAAGTATTTACTTATAAATATAAAAATGACATCTTTGGTCGACCTATAGAAACTGAATATTATAAAGAATCCACCACCCCGCTTCGGGTGACTTACACAAGCTATAACCTTGCTGGTAAAAAATACAAAGAAATATCATACACGGTCGACGGTGGAATAAAGATGTTTGCGGATTCTACACAGTACATCTATTCAGCAACAGGAAAGCTTCTGGAAAAAGCTACTTATGTGACAGAGGCAACCATTTCAGAGATGAACCGCTTCCAATACAATTCGAATGGCAATCTCGCTGAACAAATAATTTATACCTGGAAAGGTAAGTTGAACGAAATGTGCTCATTTGATGATTTCGGTTATTTAACCTGTGAAAAGATGTTCGATGAGAAGGGAAACATGATTTGGCAGCAGAAATACCAATTCGATCAGGATGATATGAGGTTAGATGCAAGCGACAACAAATGGGGAAAAGTTATCTCGATTGACTTTGATGATAAACGAAATTGGACTTCAAAAACCTACGCGAAATTGACTGCATCGGAAACGAGAGATCCGATTACCAAAAAGTATACGATTTTTCAAAAACCCTATCTCATCATCAAAAGAAACATCGAATACTGGCAATAGCAGTTTCAGTTTGGGGAACAGAAACCTGTTAACAGATTTTTCTGTTAACTGATTCCTGCTTCTGAAACTGTTACTGTAATTTTCTATCTTTGTCCATACGCTAAACACTAAAATGTTATGAAAGTATGGCTACCACTACTCGCTTTTTCTATTCTCGCCA
>JAHEYM010000163.1 GCA_023251595.1 Bacteroidota bacterium | reverse complement strand
AGAATTAAGTCCGATGTATGACATGAACATTCCAAAATCAACATTTATTCCATGCATTTTATTAAAATGATATCCACCATAGGCTTCGCTGATATATCTATATACATTGGCAAGATCATACTGACCACGAAAAACGCTATAATCATTTCGGGGAACAACTGTAGAGCGTGTTCCGAATTGAGTCATAATTCTTCCCCGCGCTCCATTGAAACTAAAATCGCCACCAATAGCTGCACATGAAACCTCCATTTCATTATCGCGTGCAAGTGCAGTCGAACCCACGACGGTATGATCGATGGGGTTGGCGAAAGAATATGTAGCATTCGCATCAACCATAATTCCCCATGTAACATATTGACTGGTTAATACAGCAGAATCTCTGTGGTCGCTGCCGTTTTGCCAGGTTTGGTCCTGTCCATCGAACGGAACTTGCGATTCCTTTGAATCACCTATCTGCGCTCTCGAAATTAGAGCTGACGCCGCAAATAATGCAAATAAAATTTGTGTTTTCATAACGGTTGTTTTTTACTTTATAGGTTTTTTGATTTGTTGAATAAATAATTTACTTTATACATTTTATGGATGGTGTCGTATTCCGAAATATTTTGAGATGAATTAAATTCGACATCGAGAAAATCATGGAACTTAAGATTATTTGGAAATGCTCTTTTCAGATTATTTATTGTAAGCGGGAGTATATCCGAGCTGATTGAGGCGCTAAAAAACCAACCCGGAATTAGTTTAATGGTTTTCCCTGGAATATCTGTAACAGGAATATCTGAAGTATAAATGACAATGTTTTGATTTTCAACGATTCGGTATTCATCATCATTTGTTTTATAAAAACGGAAAGTGTTTTGGGCGCAATCGCGATACCCAAATATGCTATCCTTACAGAACCTTACCTCCTGCTCACCCTGTTGTATGTATATACATGTGCTTGAGAAAAAGTGGTGCAATTTTATTTTTACCGGTTTAGAATCGCAATTCAGGACATTTGAAAGTTTACCTGCCTGATAGTCCTGCCAACTCATATAGATTCCACTCTGTGCGAACACAGTATGTGAAATGAATAATAGACAGACTATACAAATATTTTTCATTCGATTTATTTATTAAGGGTATTCAATTCGATATTCAATTTTAACACATTTACTTTTTCCGTACCAAAAAGTCCCAGCAATGGTTTTTCAATGTTCTTTTCCACCAATAATTTCAGATCTTTTTCCTCCATATTTCTCGCCTTTGCAATTCTTGGAATTTGAACCATAGCGCCCTGCACAGACAAATTGGGATCTTCTCCGCTACCGGAAGCAGTCACCAGTTCGGAGGGAATATCTGATTTATTTATTCCGGGGTTCGAGAGCATAAAAGTGTCAATTCTGCCCTGCACATCTTTTAAATAATCGGGATTGGAAGGACCTTTATTACTGCCACCACTGCCTGCTGCATTATATCCGACGGCAGAGGGGCGTGACCAGAAATATTTATCATCCGTAAATTTCTGTGCTATATTTTCATAATATTTTTTTCCATTTGCTTCAACCATAAAACCTTTTCCATGATTAGGCGCGAGCTGTGCAATTCCAAGCATCAACAAAGGATAAATTCCCATGAAGAACAACATACAGAACACTGTGAGTTTAATTGCAGGAAGAATATTTGTTTTCATTTTATTAGTTTTTTTTATTGAACCAGATCTAAACGAACATAGCAACGACCAGATCAATTAATTTTATACCGATGAATGGAATTAAGATTCCGCCTAACCCATAATATAATAAATTTCTCCTCAGCAATCTGCTTGCACCGATAGGTTTATAAGCAACACCTTTCAATGCCAATGGAATCAGCAGTGGAATAATAATCGCGTTAAATATTACAGCCGATAAAATCGCACTTTGTGGTGAATGAAGTCCCATTATATTCAAAGATTGAAGGACAGGAATTGATGAGATAAAGAGAGCGGGTACAATCGCAAAATATTTTGCCACATCATTTGCAATTGAAAATGTCGTAAGTGTTCCTCTCGTCATCAATAATTGCTTTCCAATTTCGACGACTTCGATCAATTTAGTCGGATCGTTATCTAAATCCACCATATTACCGGCTTCTTTTGCTGCTGCTGTTCCGCTGTTCATTGCAACACCCACATCGGCCTGTGCCAGAGCAGGAGCATCGTTTGTTCCATCTCCCATCATTGCGACTAATTTACCGGCTTGCTGTTCTTTCCGGATATAATTCATTTTATCTTCGGGTTTTGCTTCCGCGATAAAATCATCCACACCGGCTTTCTCGGCAATAAATTTGGCAGTAAGTGGATTATCACCTGTAACCATCACCGTTTTAATTCCCATTTTACGGAGACGCTCGAAGCGCTCATGAATTCCGGTTTTAATTATATCCTGTAATTCGATAACGCCGGTTACTTTTTCATTTTCAGAAACTACAAGTGGGGTACCCCCGTTACTTGAAATAATCCTCACCTTTTCTGCAGTTTCGTTCGGGAAATTATTTCCTGCTTGTTTGCATAAATTTCTGATTGCATCAAAAGCACCTTTTCTTATTCTTGTGTTTTCAAAATCAATTCCTGAAGACCGGGTTTCTGCAGTGAATTTAATGAATGTTACATTATGTCCCTCGCCATGTGGTGTTACTGCTTGAACACCTCGTGAATATGCCAATTCAACTATGCTTTTTCCTTCCGGTGTTTCGTCTGCTCTTGAAGCTAAAACACAAGCCTTTATGAATGCATTTTCATCTATTCCATTTGCAGGATAAAAATTTGTTGCTTTTCTGTTACCTATCGTGATTGTTCCTGTTTTATCCAACAGCAACACATCAATATCTCCGGCAGTTTCAACAGCTTTACCCGATTTTGCAATCACATTCGCTCTCAGTGCTCTGTCCATTCCTGCGATGCCGATGGCGGATAATAATCCGCCGATTGTGGTAGGAATAAGACAAACAAACAGAGATATATATGCGGAAATCGGAATCGAGGTTTTGGCGTAATCAGCGAATGGTGCAAGTGTAACACATACAATAATGAAGATGAGTGTGAAACCTGCGAGCAAAATCGTGAGTGCAATTTCATTCGGTGTTTTCTGACGGCTTGCTCCTTCAACCAAAGCGATCATTTTATCGAGAAAAGATTCGCCGGGCTGAACCGTAACTCTTACTTTAATTTTATCAGACAAAACTTTTGTACCACCTGTTACACTCGATTTATCACCACCCGATTCACGGATGACGGGAGCTGATTCACCCGTGATCGCCGACTCGTCGATTGTTGCAATACCTTCGATAATTTCTCCATCCATTGGAATAATATCTCCGGCTTCACAAAGAAACACATCGTCTTTTTGAAGTTTGGATGAACTCACAACAATAATTTCATCCATATATAATTCACCAACCGGCTGAATTAATTTCGCAGGTGTATCCTCCCTCGTTTTCCTCAAGGAATCTGCCTGTGCTTTTCCTCTTGCTTCTGCAATAGCTTCGGCAAAGTTTGCAAAAAGGACAGTGAGAAGGAGAATAATGAATATAATAAAATTATATGCAAATGAACCTTGTGTGTTTTCTCCCATAAGAATCCATACACAAACTCCAAGCATCACCGCCGTTCCGATTTCAACAGTGAACATTACCGGATTGCGAAAAAGAATTCTCGGGTCGAGTTTTATGAATGATTGTTTAAACGCCTCTTTTACAAGAGCGGGTTCAAATAGTTTTGATTGACGTTGCCTTTTCATGATCTCTTTATTACTTTGCAAACAAGGTAAAGTGTTCTGCTAATGGTCCCAATGCGAGAGCGGTGAAGAATGATAATCCAACCAATACAGCAATAATTGCGAAAACCATCATTCCAAATGTTCCAGTATCTGTTTTTAATGTTCCTGAACTTTCAGGAATATATTTCTTCTGTGCTAATAAACCTGCAATAGCAACGGGACCAACTATCGGGAGAAAACGTGAAAGTAACATGACGATTCCACAGGTAATATTCCAGAACGGATTTCCATCGCCGAGTCCCTCGAAACCGCTTCCGTTATTGGCAGATGAAGACGTATATTCATAGAGCATTTCGCTGAAACCGTGATGACCGGGATTATTCAACCACCCGGTTGCATTTCCCGCATACCACCAACCCATGGGTGCGTCGATTGCAGCCAACCCGCTCGCCAATGCTGTACCTGTCATTATCAGCAAGGGGTGAATGAGAAATATGATCATGGCGATTTTTACTTCCCGTGCTTCTATTTTTTTACCGAGAAATTCAGGGGTGCGACCAACCATTAATCCGCTGATAAAAACAGCGATGATAATAAATATAAAAAAATTCAGAAATCCGACTCCCACTCCGCCATATATTGCATTAATCATCATTCCGAGCATCGCATTCATGCCGGATATTGGCATAGAACTATCGTGCATGGAATTCACAGAACCATTGGAAGTATTTGTTGTTGTTATTTCCCAAAGTGCAGAAGCTGCGGGACCGAACCGCACTTCTTTCCCTTCCATATTTCCGAGCGGTTGGGAAATTCCCATTTTTTCGATAGCGGGATTTCCTTTCATCTCATAATAGACGGTCGGTGCAATTAATATTAAGGAACAAACAGTCATCACACCAAAAATCATCCACGCCAATTTTTTTCTGCGCAAATAAAATCCCAATGCAAAAACCAATGCCGCCGGAATGAGAAAAATGCTCGCGTTCTCAACTATATTTGTGAGATAATCGGGATTTTCGAATGGTACTGCTGAATTTGCTCCGAAATAACCACCACCATTCGTTCCGAGTTGTTTGATAGCGATCATCGCGGCAGCCGGACCGGTGCTCACATTTAATGTATCGCCTTGCATGCTAATGGTGGTATCCTTCCCATCGAATGTCATCGGCGAACCACGGAAAATTAAAATGACAGCAACGACTATAGAAAGTGGCAATAATATTCTGGTGCATGATTTAAGGAAATAGTTGTAGAAATTACCGAGTTTGTCTGCCGTTCTTTCTCTCAAAGCATTAAATACAATTGCACAAGCTGCTATTCCTGTTCCGGCACTGATGAACTGAAACAACATGAGCAACAATTGCGATAAATATGTTGTGCCAGACTCACCCGAATAATGCTGAAGATTGGTATTAGATACAAAACTGATGGTTGTATTAAAAGCACAGTCAGCAGTCATGGATGGATTACCATCGGGATTGAGTGGAAGCCAACCCTGGCACATCAAAACAAACATGGAAAGCAAAAACCAAACTGCATTAATTACCAGTAACGCTACCAGACTCTGTTTCCATGTCATCTCTTTCGAAGCATCAATTCCGCTGAGACGGAAAAATATTTTCTCCAGCGGATTAAAAACCGGATCGAGAAGTGTTTTATCTCCCGAAAATATCTTAGCTATATACTTGCCAAGTGGGTAGGACAGAACAAGTGTTGTAAGAAAAATAAAAATGATTCCTGTTATTTCCGTATTCATCTTATTATGATCTTATTTGTTACTTATGGAATAGATATCCGACCTTGATAAAAACGATATATAACATTGACACCGTAAGAAGGATGAGGAGCGTTATAATGACCATATCTTTTGCTTTTTTCCATTTCACCTTTCTTTAAAATTTTTCCGGTTTGACCAGCACATAAGCCATGTACCCAAACATAAGTAATGCGATGATAAAGAGAACGAACATGTTGTTTTTGTTAGAAGTTAAATTTTATCGAACCAATCGATGGATTTATAAAAAAGGGCAAATCCAAGAAGCCCTACGATGATTAGAATTGGAGTTGCCATTTTATTATTATATATAAGCTATTTAATTGTGACTTCACTCAGAGTGCAAATATAGAGATGTGTTCAAGCCAATTTCTTGACAGCGGACAAGTTTTGAAGTGAGATTTATCACGCTTTTACGGATAATTTGCATTAATTTGTTTTTTGTAGGCGTTACTGAGCTTCTCGGGAAACAAGTCTTTTATATTACAATGACATACTTCCAGAAAGCTCGAGACTGAGTACACATACACATCTGCAATAGCATTTTTAACTTCAGTAGTACCTTGGGTCAGGAGATATTCTGCCGTTTGGAGACATCGTTTTGCCCGTTTAATATTGCCTTGCATAATCAAGGTTTTGGTAACATTTGCAAATCGTTGCATTTGTTTGTAAATGTTGTTGGTGTGCGTTTTCATTTTGGTAATTATTTTAGGGTTGTGCCTGCGCTTGTCAATTCGGATGCCTGTTAAAAGGAGAAGCCCCAAGACCCTTGTAGAATATGGATTATTGAGAATTGTTAGAAACAACAGCTAACAAAAAACCCTACCGTTTTGGCAGGGTGATTTTCAAAATGGAAAATTAAATCTAAAACTTTAGGAGGTTCTTTTTGATGGCAGAAAAAAAATGAACCACATAGGAACATAGGCACATAGAAAACAGAGACATAAAGACTATGTATTCTATGTGCCTATGTGGTTCAATTTTTCTTTAGCGATTCTACCGATAAAGATAAACCACATAGGAACATAGGAACATAGAAAACAGAGATAATGACTATGTGTTCTATGTGCCTATGTGGTTTTATTTTATTGTTCGGGCAGAGTTCTAAATAGTTCGTTCACAAAAGTTTTTTGGCCTTCTTTGAAAACATTAGTCACATTGAAATTAATTAGAATTCCTTTTGGTACTTTTAATAATTTCATGTATGTCAGCACCTGCGCGTCATAGATCGGAATCATTGAATCTACGGCTTTTAATTCAATAACCAAACAATCATCAACAAAAAAGTCACATCTCAATTCTGCCTCCAATTCAAGATGTTTATACTTAATCGCAACAATCAGTTGGGACTTGAAAAGAATATTTCTTAATTTAAATTCCTCAAACAAACAACGCTGATACACACTTTCAAGCAATCCTGGGCCTAACTCTTTATGTACGTCAATAGCAGCACCAATAACGTTGTACGTTAATTCATCTAAATATTTTTTCGAAATAATTTTATCCATATTACTTCTGTTTAGATTTTATATTCTTCGATTTTACGATATAAGGTTGTCAGCCCGATATTCATTAATTTTGCCGCTTCGGTTTTATTGCCCTTTGTATAGTTGAGGACTTTGAGAATATGAAGTTTTTCGACACTCGACAGATCAAAAGCGGACAATGTTGGAGAAAGGGAGCTAGAGACCTGAAGCTCGAGAGGCAAACTATTTATGGTTAACCGATCTGAGTTTTCAATAATCACAGCACGTTCAATAATATTTTTCAGTTCACGTATATTGCCGGGATAGGTATGTTGAATTAATTTCTGTAAAGCTTCATCCGTAACAGAAAAAATTTTCTTGTTTATTTTTGTAGAAAATGATTTCAAAAAATGATCAACAAAAAGCGGAATGTCTTTCGATCTGTCGCGAAGTGCCGGCAGTTCTATTTGAAAAACAGACAAACGATAATATAAATCTTTCCGAAAGGTTCCGGTTTCGACCTCCTTTTTTAGATCGCGATTGGTTGCGGAAATAATCCGAACATTTACTTTGGTCGGTTTGGTACCGCCGACTTTAATAAATTCTCCGGTTTCAATTATTCGTAAAAGTTTAGCTTGTAATTCAACACTCATTTCACCAATTTCATCTAAAAAAATAGTGCCCTGATTGGCTTCTTCGAAGAGACCTTTCTGATCTTTTATAGCACCCGTGAAGGCTCCGGCTCTATGTCCGAACATCTCACTTTCCAGAAGATCTTTGCTAAATGCAGAACAATTTATCGCAACAAACGGATTTTTACTCCGGTTGCTTTCCCCATGAATTGCCTGAGCAAAAACTTCTTTACCCGTACCGGTTTCACCCGTCAATAAAACAGTTGTATCCGTTTCAGATACTTTTTTTGCAAGATCAATGGCGTCCAATATTGCTTTTGACAGACCAATAATACGATCAAAAGAATGTTTGTCGCCTAATTGTTTTTCCAAATGATTCACTCTTTTCGACAGATTCACTTTTTCGAAAGCGCGATATAAAAGAGGAATAATCCGATTATTATCGTCTCCTTTTGTGAGGTAGTCGAAAACTCCGTTTTTGATTGCTTGTACACTATCCGGAATATTACCATAAGCCGTCAACAAAATGATTTCGGTGAAGGGATATTTTTCCCGGATTTTTTTTGAAAGCTCGACTCCGTTGCCATCCGGAAGTTTTACATCACACAGAATAACATCGATATCGGAATGTTCGAGTTTTTTGAGAGCGGCTTTA
>JAHEYM010000162.1 GCA_023251595.1 Bacteroidota bacterium | reverse complement strand
GTGAGTGCTTTGCAGGTAGAAAGTAATGTTACCATAGCTGATAATGGAATGTTGTTTAATCTCGCGAAGGAACACGGTGGCAGTATGGTTTATCCTGCCAATATGTCTGAACTGATCAAAATACTGAAAGCCCGGGATGACATAAAATCCGTATCGTTTCAGCATAAACAATTGAAAGACCTCATTAATTTGAAGTGGGTATTTTTTCTTTTATTAATCTTTCTAACTGTTGAATGGTTTTTCCGTAAGAGGAGCGGAAGTTACTAAAAGGATTTACGGTTAACCCATCCCAAATAAAATGGAGAATCGAAGCAAATTAATTATCGTTTTTCTGAATCTGAGTTTGTTAATATATTTTTGTGACGTCACTTTTGCCCAAAAAATTTATTTAATTACGGATTCTGACTATGTCGCAATTGGTCCCGATCAAGTTAATAATTTGGAATTGGAAATGGATAGCTTAATCTACATTATTCACGATGAAGCATACGCGGCACCTTATCTGGTTTATTATGATACTGCACATCTGCATGTTGCATTCCGATCTTATATGAGGGAGGATACAGCGTATAAAATTAATTATTGGCGGAGTGGCACTCTTAAAGAAACCGAGAAATATCTGAAAAAAATAAATTATTTCGATTTATGTTATGTCGAGCAATATTGTGAAAACGGAACACGGATATGTCAGTATTGGCCACACGCTTCTGATCTATTGCATCTTGAAAAATTTTATTGTAACGGGCAAAAGAAAGAAGAATTCAATACCCTTCGTGGAAAATTTGAAGGGACGTATTCCGGTTGGTATGAGAATGGAAATAAAAAATTTGAAAAAAACTATTTCAACAGTAAATCAGACGGTGAATGGCATTACTGGAAAGAGAATAGTGAATTAGAGAAAATCGAAATTTACAGTAATGGGAAATTGATAGAAACAAAATAATAATCAAAGCACCCTCAAAGAAAATAATTGTTGTTCTTCGATAAACCCATCAAGCACATCGCCTTCTTTAACAGGTCCTACCCCTGCAGGAGTTCCCGTAAAAATCATATCACCTTGTTTTAGTGTGAAATAGGTTGAGGCATGGGAAATAATTTTCTCGAATGAAAGTAACATATCAGCGGAATTTCCTTTTTGTTTTAAGTCTCCTTTTATATTCAGATGGAAATGGATGTTTTTCAGATCAGGAATAGATTTTTTGTTGATGAATTTCCCGATCATTGCTGATCCATCAAATGCTTTTGCTTTTTCCCAAGGCAAACCGGTGTCTTTACATTTTTTCTGAATATCGCGGGCTGTAAAATCCAATCCAACAGTAATTTCCTCGAAATAGGAAGATGCGAATCGTTCAGATATATTTTTCCCAAGTTTGCAAATTTTTAAAACAAGTTCCGTCTCATAATGGATTTCGTTGGAGAAGGAGGGAATATAAAAAGGAAAATTTTTTGGAATTACAGCGGTTTCCGGTTTCATAAACAGAACAGGTTCTGTTGGAATTTCATTGTGTAATTCCTTCGCGTGTTCTGCGTAATTTCTTCCTATGGCTATAATTTTCATGACTTAGGAAATTTCATTCTTAAACGGATTGCTGTAATAACCTGTTTTGTTTGTTGTGTAAAATCTCCATCCATCATCCAGTTGTAATAAGAAGCTTCTTTCTGAAAAACCTCTTCTACCGTTTTTCCTTTGTGTTTTCCGAAATTAAATACTTCCTTATTCTCATTATTAAAGACAATTCTTCCGGCGAGATCCACATTGTTGTTCATCGTTGTGAATTTTTGCAGGAAATCTACATCATTCTTTAATTCAGGATATTTTTCAAGCTGGGCTAATAATACTTCGTATGTGGCGGAGGTATCAGCTTCGGCACTATGGGCATTTTCCAAACTTTTTCCACAATAAAACTTATAGGCTGCGACCAAAGTCCTTTGTTCCATTTTGTGAAAAATATTTTGGATATCTATACATTTTCTGGAGGTAATATCGAACTCAAAACCTGCGCGGAAAAACTCTTCAATCAGGATTGGTAAATCGAATTTATTTGAATTATAACCGGCGAGATCACAATCACGAAGTAGGTTAATAATCTGCGGAGCGATTTCTTTAAATGTGGGTTCATTCACCACGTCTTTATCATAAATTCCGTGAATCTTAGAAACGTCAGGAGGAATCGGGACGCAGGGATTTATACGTCTTGTGAATGTGTCTGAGCTCTTATCAGGTTTAACTTTCAGAATAGATATCTCAACGATGCGGTCGGATCCGACATTAACACCTGTTGTTTCTAAATCAAATACGGCTAAAGGTCTCGTTAAGTTTAATTCCAAAATCTTAAGGTTTTGTAAGTGCAATTGTTTTTGTCAACTCAGCCGGCTGTGCTTTTTCAGGAATCTCGAAATCTTCGGTATAAGGTTTTAATCCGTCGGTGGTCATATTCAAATGATATTTTCCGGCTCCTAGTATCATCAAAAATTTATTAGAAGTTCCCTCCGGAGTATAAGACCCGATAATTTTGTTTTCTTCATTTGTGACAACCACTTTAGACCGGGGGTATTGCACTGAGTCAGATGGAGTTGAAATAGTACATCTGATATATGTATATCTAATATCTTTTCCTGCTTCACCTTCAAATACAACTCTATATATATCCTGATCGCCGAATCCGTCTTCACGAGTTGCAGCTATATATCCGTGTTTGCGATTTGCTGCAAGTGAAAAGAATTCATCATCATCAGAAGTATTTAGAGGATATCCCATGTTAACAGGATCTGACCAAGTGTCTGTGGTTTCATCGTAAACTGACCAGAATATATCGTATCCTCCCATGCTGTCAAAACCTTTGGAACTGAAGTATAAAGTTTTATTATCGTAAAATAAAAACGGGGCATCTTCGTCGTATGGAGAATTTATTTTCGGTCCCAGACTGACAGGCGTGCTCCAGTCTCCGTTGGGCAGTCGATTGGATTTATATAAATCTTTTCCCCCTAGTCCACCTTTCCGATCACTTGCGAAAATCAGAATTTTTCCATCTTTCGATAATGTTCCGCCGGTTTCATTTCCTTTCGTATTAATTGAAGGTCCCATGGGTTCCGGTTTACTCCATGTTTTTCCGGTTTGGAACGAGTAAAACAAATCGCTTGCAGCATCAAACTCATTGAAATATAAAATCATTTTATCTCCGGTGGGATTTGTCCCCACAACCTCTTCATCGAATTCAGTGTTGATAATCGGACCAATATTTTTTGCTTTTTGCCAAACACCTTCTCTCACCTGTGCATAATAAACATCTGCCGTATATATACCAATATCCGTGGGGATATCAGTACCTGCTCCGATATTACCCTGCCTCATGCTTGTGAAATATAGCACGGTTTCATCTGCATTAATAATAGGATTATAATCTGCACCATTAGAATTGATCTGTTTCCCCATATTTTCAAACGCAACTTTGATTGGTGCTGCAATTAGTTTCTTTCCGTTTTCCGCCATTTCAATTAATCGTGTTACCTCGCCTGTAAACTCAGGTTTCAGTGATGGCGATTCTTTGTAGGTTTTATATGCATCAATCGCTTCATCAAATTTATTTGCATAACTATATGCTTTTCCAAGATTGAGATATGCATCTTTGGGAGCATCTTTTTGTTTTACGACAAATTCAAAATACGGGACTGCTTTTGCCTTCCCCAGATTAGTTAATAAATAACATAATCCCAATCTGTTATTTACTGCTACATCAGAAGGATTATCTGTATACAACATTTGATATGCGAGTAAAGCCGCCACATAATTCTCGTTGGAAAAATAGCTGCCGGCGTCCTTTTTTTCAACTTTGAAATTGGGACCTGTTGACTGAGTTCTTTTACCACGTCTCTGTCCTGACTTTTTTGTTGTGTCGCTCGCTGTTTGCGAATATATACAGGTTGTACCAAGAATCAACAGGAACCCGATTCGATAGATTTGACGACTGAATGAAGAAATTCTCATCATAGAATTTTAATATATGAGATTGTGCAATTTATTGATGAATATAATATTTTTCAGATGGTTCTGTCAGAATCAAATTTTTCAAGATAATCAGCGATTCTTCTCAGAAAACTTCCACCTAATGCGCCATCCACAACGCGGTGGTCGTATGAGAGAGAGAGAAACATCATGTGTCGAATTCCAATCGAATCGCCGGATAGAGTTTCAATCACAGCAGGTTTCTTTTTAATCGATCCTGTCGCGAGAATTGCTACCTGAGGCTGATTGATAATCGGTGTTCCCATTGTATTTCCAAAAGTTCCGACATTGGTAACGGTGAAGGTTCCGCCCTGTATTTCGTCGGGTAATAATTTATTGTTTCTTGCGCGATTCGCAAGATCATTCACGGATTTTGTCAATCCGAATAAACTCAAGCGATCCGCATTTTTAATAACCGGAACGATCAGATTACCGCTCGGTAATGCTGTTGCCATTCCTATATTTAAATATTTTTTAAGGATTATTTTAGTGCCATCAACTGAGACGTTGACCATCGGATAATCTTTAAGCGCTTTTACGACAGCTTCAATAAATAAGGGTGTAAATGTGAGTTTTTCTTTTTCACGTTTTTCGAATGAATCTTTCATTTTTGCCCGCCACATAACCATATTTGTCACGTCCACTTCTACATAAGAAGTAACATGCGGTGATACGTGTTTCGACATAACCATGTGTTCCGCGATTAATTTTCGCATGCGGTCCATCTCAATAATTTCGGTTTCTCCATTCATGCTTTGAGAAACAGTAACGGGCTGCGAAAGGGTGGGAGAAACAGGCTGAGAAAGAGTGGAATTCGATTCCCTTCCCTGAGGGGGCGTGGGTGGATTTTCTGATTTCGAAGTGGACAAAGATTCCCCTCTCGAGAGGGGATTAAGGGGTGTGTTTCTCTTAGGAAGATAATTCAGCAAATCGTTTTTTGTAACGCGACCTTCGTTTCCAGAACCTGGAATCCTTTCCAATTCTTCAAAAGAAACGCCCTCTTCCTGAGCAATGGCGCGCACCAGTGGTGAGTAAAATCTTTTCCCGTTTGTGTGTATCGGCTGAGTTTTAACCGGCGTATTTATTTCTGTTTTTGACGAAACAGGTACAGAGGGTACAACTATTTCCTTCGATTCAGTCGGTTCTGATAACAGAACTTTTGGTGCAGGAGGAGGTTGCAATTTCGCTGAAACATCCGTTTCGATCAAAGCAATTACCGTCCCTACTTTTACAATCTGGCCCTCTGCGAAAAGTTGTTTTGTGAGAATTCCTGCAACAGGTGAAGGAATTTCGGAATCAACTTTATCAGTAGCGATTTCCATAACAGACTCGTCAGTCTCAACTTTATCACCCTCTTTTTTCAACCATTTCAGGATTGTTGCCTCCGCAACACTTTCACCCATTTTGGGCATTATAATCTCAACGCTTGCCATGCTCTTCTAAATTTGGAATGGTAAATTTAGGAAATTCCCCTCTTGGTTGAACAGTTTCTCTGCTCAAACTTTTCTTCCAAGCGAGCGAATACTTCTTTTGAAGATATTGAAATCGTAGTAAATACTGTAGTCACGGGCATACAAAATGTTCAAATTTGATTTTGTTGAAAGATTCGGTAAGGGCACATTTGTGGCGTCAGATGGTGTCAAAACCCCCTTTTTTATTTTCGGCAAGGTGATGTTCAGAACTTCCGGATTACCGGTTTCGTCTTTACAAAACCCAACCCATGATAATTTTCCACTCAGAACAAGGAAAATGTTTCTGTAAAGACCGAGGGGTTGTCTAACACCGAAGATAAGTATTGGCGAAATAATAAGGCAACTTAAGGCAGTGAGGATATCAAACACACGTTTACTTCGCTTATTCGGTGTGTTTGAAATGGCGTTCATATTCACGAGATATAATTCACCGGGATATTCAGCGGCATTGCTTCCGATTACATACAGACTTTCAGGAGGCGCTGTTTTATATATTACTTCAAACCGACTGATTTTTGACATTAACGTGATAATTTGTTGGGATGAAATATTTTTTGCGCAGAAAATAATTTCTCTTATTTTGTATACTTCAACCAACTCGGTAATCTGATCTGAGGTTCCAACAATTTCTTTTTTATTATTTTCGATAGTTTCGTTTTTTCGGGTGAAGTCCTCTTCAATCTCCGAGGGCAGTACGAACCCGATGAAGGTTAAATTTGCCTGTGCGAGATTTAGTAATGATAAAACTCTTTTTCCTTCGGTCGGATCGCCGATAATAAGCATTCGTTTTTTTTGATTACTCTCCAATAAAAATTCTTTTAATTTAAATAAATTAAGCAGCAAACGTAGAGTGATCATACTTAAACTAGCCCAAAAAGTTCCAAGTAGAATTAAGCCTCGCGAAAACCTGAAATCTTCCGGCAAAAGAGCGTAGATAACAAGGATCAGAATCGTAGCTGAAAATATTCCACGGATCACTTTTGTTAGTTTGACCGGCTTGTCATAACCTCCGCTTAAATAAACAGACGTCAGCCATATAATTATATATATCGGCACCACGAGCAGCATATAAATTTCAGGGTAATGAACGCCCTGTTCATCACGAATATGATCCTGCCAGTAGCCTTTCAACAGATACATCCCTCCCCAGATCATTCCGAAATCGAGAATAGGGAGTATGGCTTTGTTGAAAAAACGTCGTGAAATGGCAAGTCCGGCGCGTAAATAAATAGCTATATTAATCAGGAAAATTAATGTTTTTGCATTCTTCCCTGAAAAATGTTTTTTGGCGAAAATAATCATTGCCTGATAAAATACCAACACATAATTTACCGACGTTTTTCTCGTGCTCTCGCCTTTGTAGTGTATAATTCTCGTTTCCGGGAAATATATATTTCGGTATCCTGCCTGAAGAATTCTGAATGATAAATCAATGTCTTCACCATACATAAAAAAATGTTCATCGAGCAATCCCGATTTCTCCAACGCCGAACTTCTCAGAAACATAAATGCACCTGATAAAACTTCGATGTCGTGTGTTTTATTTATGTCCAGAAAACCTAGATGATAGCGACCGAATATTTTCGATTTGGGAAAGAGAGATGATAATCCGGAGATTTTGCAGAAAGCGATGAATGGAGTGGGGAGTGAGCGTTTAGATTCCGGGAGAAATTTTCCGCTCCCATCCATCATCTTCACTCCGAGTCCGCCCACATTCTGATTCTCCGGCTGTTCCATGAAATCAAGTATTTTTCGGAAAGTATCTTCTTCGACAATTGTGTCGGGATTTAATAATAATATATATTTTCCTGTTGCGATCCTTATGGCTTGATTATTAGCTTTGGCAAATCCGCCGTTCACTGAATTTACAATTAAGTTCACTTCAGGAAATTTCTCCCGAACCATTTCTGCAGATCCGTCTACGGAACAATTATCTACTACGAAAACTTCACCCGAAATATCAGTGAGCGCTTTCCTGACTGAAAGTAATGCCTGTTCAAGAAAATACTTGACATTGTAATTGACTATAATTATGCTGAGTTCCACGCGCTAATTTCAATTAACGTGCAAGGGAACTTTCATACGGAATTCTTTGCATGATCGATCTGCCCAAAGTTACTTCATCGGCAAATTCAAGTTCATCGCCAACTCCGATTCCACGGGCAATCGTCGTGAAATTAAGATTATATTCTTTCAGCCGTCTGAAGAGAAAAAAAGTTGTTGTTTCACCCTCAACAGTTCCCGGAAGTGCCATTATTACTTCGCGGACTTCAGCTTTTTCAATTCTCTCAACCAAGGGCAGAATATTTAAATCCTGCGGACCTGTTCCTTCAATCGGATTAATTACGCCTCCTAATATATGATACATTCCCCTGTATTGATGCGTGTTTTCGATGGCCATCACATCGCGAAGATCAGGTACAACACATAACAAAGAGCGATCACGTCTTGTATCGCGACAAATTCCGCAAAGTTCTTCCTCCGAAATATTTAAACATTCTTTGCAATATTTTATATTTGATTTCATGCGTGTAAAAGCATTACTGAATCTTTCGACGTCATGATCTTTTTCTTTGAGAAGAAATAAAACCAATCGCAGCGCAGTTTTTCGTCCGATTCCGGGCAAACGCGCAAACTGATTCACGGCTTCTTCAATTAATTTTGAAGGGTAGTTTTCCAAATGGTTGAAAGGTTGAAGAGTTGAAAGGTTGAAGAGTTTATGAGTTTATGAGTTTATAGGTTGAACAGATGAAAGGTTAGTGATTATAAGTAAGATGTTAGGTGGTAGTTATTGTTTTT
>JAHEYM010000510.1 GCA_023251595.1 Bacteroidota bacterium | reverse complement strand
CGGTTATTGTTTTGGCGATACTACTTTCATGAGTGTTTATTATACCGGAAATGTAACTTCATATTATTGGGATTTTGGTGATACCGCTTCAGGTCCGAATAATACTTCTACCGATTCAATTCCATATCATATATATTCAGCTCCAGGTTTATATATAGTTACAATTACTGTTTCCGATGGTGTTCAAACCTATACAACTTTATATTGTCTCGAAATTCTTGATTGTACTTGCTGGCCCGGGGATGCAAATGACGATGGTGAAACAAATTGCGACGATATTATGCCACTCGGAATCTATTATGGTCACACAGGAAATGCGAGAATCGGACAAAATAATAACTGGTCTTCACATCCTTCAACCGACTGGCCAAACTTTAGCGAATTTATGTATCTCGACGATTTGAGAAATACAAAATATGCCGATTGTAATGGTGATGGAATAATAAATAGTTCAGATTTAACTGCGATTAATCAGAATTATGGATTGAGACATAATAATCACAATAATAAAAACTCGATGCAGATCGTCTCAGTAAATGATCCATCATTGTCTGTTAATTTTGGTGTGAGCTCTGCGAATGCAGGCGATCAGATTACTGCGACCGTGAGTCTCGGAACCGCTTCCATGCCGGTAAATTACACGTATGGTACTTCTTTTACTTTGAATTATGATGCGACACTTGTTGATCCCGCTTCGATCGTGGTGAATTTTGCCGGTAATCTTTACGGTGTGGTTCCGACTTCTGCTTTATCGGTATATCATAATAATTCTACTGGTATTTTAGATGCTGCGATTGTGAAAATTGATCATGTCGATGCAGATACTGCCTACGGTCTCGTTTGCACCATCACAATGACACTCAGAACAAATGTGAGTGGTACTTTACATTTCAATTTTGCAGGTACATCTAAAGTGATTTCTACTCATTGGATGGGTGGTGGATCGGGTAACCAACAGGTTGTTGTTCCGGTGAATCTTGCGAATGCTTCAATTCCTGTATATAATCCGATGGGAATTAATTCTCATGCTTCGGTTACATCGAATCTTTCAATTTATCCGAATCCTTCAAACGGAATATTCACAGTTATTTCGGGTGCAGATCTGAATCAATTAAATGTGATGGATGCACTCGGACAAATTGTATATACAAAAACCATCAGCACAGGAAATCGCGCAACGATCGATTTGAGTTTCCTTGCAAAGGGTATCTATACACTTCAGGGAATTTCTCTGGGAGAGACGATGAACAGAACAATTCAAATCCTTAAATAAAAAGAATGTCCAATGTCCGATTTCCAATGTCCAATTCCCAGGTAAATAATTACTGAATCATTTATTTTACTTGGGCATTGGAAATCGGGCGTGGGACATTGGATATTTTTTTCTTAGTACAACTGAGTGTCACAAAGTGATACCACAACTCTATTCCCCTCTCGAGAGGGGACAAAGGGGTGTGTATGCAGGATGTTAAGAATTTGTTGGCGCACGGATTCCACAGATTTTCACGGATAAAATTTTAAGTCAAATCTAAATATTTTTTTTTTTCACCCTTCCCCTTTCTCCTCCCCATTTGGGGAGGTCGGGTGGGGTGGGGAAGGGCAGGGATGGGGTCACGGTGCGCCGATTTTGAAGATTTATTTGGTAATTCCTTGTTTTATAATTATCATTGCTCATTCATTTTTCTATTCTGAAATAATTCTAAAATTTAGTCTGCCATGAAAATACTGAACTTAATTATTATTTTCTTTTGCGTTGCAGCTTTTAATTGCATGGCGCAGACACAGATTTGGGGAACGTGCGAATTGGGTGGCGCGAACTCAGCTGGAACTATTTGGATGGCGGATGGAAATGGCAATAATATTCAAAGGGTTTATTCCTTCGTGGTTGCCACGGGTGCTTTTCCTCTTGGAAATATGGTGCTCGCCATAAATAATAAATTTTATGGCGTAAGTTTACTTGGTGGCTGTAATGATAGCTGCGTTTGTTATAGTTATGATCCGACTACCGGTATATTCACTGACTTTTGGGACTTATATTGTAATATGCAATATGGCTATGGGGCGGAAAGCGGGATGATCACCGCAACTGATGGCAAATTATATGGATTAAATCCTCAGGGGGGGGCAATGTCTTCTGGGGTCATTTATAGGGTCGATCCTGCAAATGATTCCTATGTTGATATTTACGACTTCGGGATATCGGGTTTTGGACCAAAAGG
>JAHEYM010000161.1 GCA_023251595.1 Bacteroidota bacterium | reverse complement strand
TGTGTTATTAGATTGATTCCATTCCCAAAAATCCTGTAGTTTGTCCACGCCATCATATCCGGTTCCAATATAACCCATTGTTCCAACAGAAAAACCCACGGCATGGAATCTTGCGTTTCCGGGAAATGTTGCTTTTTGAGTCCATGAATTGTTTGTCTGATTCCATTCCCAAAAATCATTTTTATATGTGCCATCCCAACCTGTTCCAATATATCCTTTTGTACCGATCGAAAAACCAACTGAAGTTGCCCTCGCCGTTCCGGCAAAGTCAACCTTTGGAGCCCACGTTCCCTGTGGGTTAGCAATTCCACACAGCACTATAAACGAGATGAGTAGTTTTGTTTTCATTTTTATTGATTTTTTCCGGATTATATTCCTCGCAGAACATTTCTCAAAATACAACTCTTGTGAAAGTAGCGTATAATTATATTATATCAATTGATTCAAAACAACAATATATATGACATATATCATAGCATTTAACAAATCACCGGCGGTTTAGAAAAATTAAATGAGCTGAAAAGGCATGAAACACAAAGAAATAGAATTAATTAATCATTAAAAACCGGACTCTGCAGGCAAAGTCCCTACAACAAAATACATATCAATTTCCCCTTTATTCTTGGCCTGAATTTTACCTCTGTGCACACAACTGAATTCGCCCTTCACCAGTTCGTACGTACTTGCGCTAATATTCACCTTTCCAGCTTCACCCGAAGATTCCATCCGTGAAGCAATATTTACCGTGTCTCCCCAAATATCATAAGCGAACTTTCTAACACCAACGATACCTGCAACAACGGGACCTGTATGAATTCCAATTCTTATTTCAAATGGTTCTCTTCCTGCGTGTGTTCTCTGCGATAAATGCTGTTGCATAAATTGTTGAATTTCGAGTGCAGCTCTTACAACATCTATCGCATTCGTTTTATTGGTTACCGGTAATCCACCCGCGCACATATAACTATCGCCTATCGTTTTAATTTTTTCTATATTATGTTCGAAAATTATATCATCAAAAGCTTTAAAACAATGATGGATTTCAGCGACTAATTCAGTTGGAGATAATTTTTCCGAAATCTGTGTAAAATTTTTGAAATCGGTGAACATAACTGTGACTTCATCGAATTGTTTCGCAAGTGTACTACCTTTCGCTTTTAGTTCTTCTGCAACTTCTTCCGGTAAAATATTCAGTAACAATTCATCACTTAGCTTTTTACCTTTTTTAATTTTATTACGTTGGTTGAAAAATATTCCTGCAAAAAGAAGAACTGCTGCAAATCCACCGATAAAACCATTCCGCAGCAATTTTTGTTTTTGTAATTCTTCGTGTGCGATAGCATCTTTTCTGTTTTGCTCTACTTTTGTCGAATCCTGAGCTTTGTCAAAATCATATTGCATTTGCAATTGTTCTGCTTTTTTTTGGAAACCAAGTTGTTGAAGTGAATCAAAAGTATGTTGATATAAATTCAGATAGCTAAAAGCTTCTTCAAAGTGATGTAAACTCCCATGAACCTTCGCGAGTTCCTTATAGGCCTCCATATTTTTATCCGGATTATCGTCTAATAAAGTATAAGATAGATTTTTATTCAGATAATTCAATGCCTCGTCATGTTTACCCTGAAGTTCATATATTTCACCCACATTAGAATAATACAAAATATATCCATCGTTGAAATCAATTTGTTTGCTTAAGTTAAAACAATTGGTATAGTATTCAATTGCTTCATTATATTTGCCTTGTGCACGGAATAATTCACCGATTTTATTATAAGTGACGATAAGGCTTTTTTTCTGTTCCATTTCAATGTGAATCCGGACCGCTTCCTTATAATTCGTCAGAGCTTCTTCATAATTTTTCTTACCGGCATAATAATCACCGATCAGCACCAGATTGCGGGCGAGATATATATTGTTACCTAATTCTATATTTAGTTTTTTAGCTTTGAGAAAATAATCGAGGGCAAGTTCCTGATTACCCAAGTCACCATATACATCGCCGATATTATGATAATTAGCTGCTAACACGGTGCGATCATTTATTTTTTCACCGATTTTCATCGCTTCGAGATAATACTTTAACTCTTCCGGGAGGTTATTCAGTTTTTTGTAGATAATACCAATATTATTATATGAGGCGCAAATCCCACTCTCATCGTTAATTTGTAATCGGATTTCCAGTGCCCGTCGGTTATACTCCATCGATTGCTTGAGACTGTCCTCTTCGCAGTAAGCATTTCCAAACGCATGAAACGAGTTCGCAATTCCTTTTTTAAAATTTATACTTTCTGAAATATTAAGTGCTTTGCGTGCAAGTTCAATTTGCTTCTCAATATCATAAGTTCTGTAACATTTGCTGATTAAAATCAAAAGGTTGACAGCCGTGGTGTCGAGTAGTTTGTCTTCCGTATTTTGCAATTCCTTCCGATGTGATTCGAATCTTTTCAATTCATTTTGAAGCGAATCAATCTTGTGCTGATCCTGTGAAAAAACGATTAGCGGTGACAGAAGAAAAACGAGAAAATAAAATTTTCTTTTCATAAACTGCTTTGAGGGATTAGAACTCAGTTTAATTTGGCTACGAACCCTCCTGTCGGCGGGCAATGTGCGCATAGGCGCAAATGGAATTGTTTTTAGCGATTATGTAAGGAATCTGATAAAAGAAGCAAATGTCACTTTTAATTCGCGACGATTTATAATTTTATCCAGGAATCCATGCTCGAGCACAAATTCTGCTGTTTGAAATCCTTTAGGAAGATCTTTTCCAATTGTTTCTCTTACTACTCGCGGACCTGCAAAGCCAATCAATGCACCAGGTTCGGATACATTCAGATCACCTAACATCGCAAAAGATGCAGTAACACCACCGGTTGTGGGGTCTGTCATCAGTGATATATAAGGAATTTTTTTAGCCGATAAAAGAGTTAGTTTAGCTGATGTTTTAGCCATCTGCATCAGAGAAAAAGCAGACTCCATCATTCTCGCTCCACCCGATTTGGAAATCATGATAAACGGGAGATTATTTTCAGCGCAAAAATCTATCGCTCTCGATATTTTTTCACCCACAACAGAACCCATCGAGCCACCAATAAATGTAAAGTCCATGCAAGTAACAACAACTTCCAAACCATCCAACATGCCGTGAGCTGTGCGACAAGCATCTTTCAATCCTGACTTTTTCTGAGTGTCTCTTAAACGATCTGTATATTTTTTTGTGTCTTCAAAATGGAGAACATCACCAGATTCCAATTCAGCATCAAGTTCCTCGAAATCCTGTTCATCAAATAATATATCAAAATATTCTTTCGAATTAATCCGCTCATGAAAGGCACAACTACTGCAGACATAACAATGATCAGCATGATCATTTGAAGTCATGATGTTCTTGCATTTCGGACATTTATACCACAATCCTTCCGGCGTTTCCTTTTTATCGGTCGTCGAGGTGGTGATACCTTCCTTAATACGTTTGAACCAATTGCTCATTCAGTTGGTGAATTTTTGATTTGGTGATGTGGTGACTGACTAACTAAAAAATTGTTAATTGTTAATTGTTAATTAAAACTATGCAATCGTTACCCCTGACTCCAAATACACATCCTGAATCGCATTCAATAATTCAATTCCTTCTTTCATCGGTTTTTGAAATGCTTTTCTGCCTGAAATCAGACCGTGTCCGCCAGCTCTTTTATTTATCACTGCGGTTTTTACTGCATCGGCTAAATCAGATGCACCTTTCGATTCTCCACCCGAATTAATTAATCCGATTCTTCCCGAATAACAATTTAATACCTGATATCTGCATAAATCAATCGGATGATCGCTCGACAAATCTGAATATACTTTCTTGTGCGTTTTACCATAATTTAATGCATTATATCCACCGTTATTTGTGGGAAGTTTTTGTTTTATAATATCAGCTTGTATCGTCACTCCGATGTGATTTGCTTGTCCTGTTAAATCTGCTGCTGTATGATAATCAATACCGTCTTTTTTAAAGGATGAATTTCGCAGATAACACCACAGAACCGTTGCCATTCCAAGTTCATGCGCCATTTCAAAAGCATTCGCGACTTCGGTAATTTGTCTTCCCGATTCTTCCGAACCAAAATAAATGGTTGCACCGACCGCAACTGCACCCATATTCCACGCACTTTTCACGGTACCAAAAAGAATCTGATCATATTTATTGGGATAAGTCAGAAATTCGTTGTGATTAATTTTCGCAATAAAAGGCAATTTATGCGCATATTTTCTTGAGATACTTCCAAGCACTCCAAACGTTGAAGCAAACGCGTTACATCCGCCTTCCAAAGCAAGTTTTGCAAGATTTTCCGGATTAAAATATATCGGATTTGGGGCGAAGGAAGCCCCAGCCGAATGTTCAATTCCCTGATCGACCGGGAGTATAGAAACATATCCGGTTCCTGCCAAACGACCATTTCCGTATATCGCCTGCAGACTTCTGAGTACCTGAGGACTTCTGTTGGTCTGTGTGAAAACATCATCAATAAATCCGGGACCAGGGAGAACTAATTGATCTTTTTTAACAGTCGCGCAACTATGATTCAACAGACTCCCTGCATCTTCCCCAAGCAGTTCTTTAATCTTTTCGATATTCATGTTAAAATTATTTGGAGGGTGCAAAGGTAAGAGAAAAGGTTGATGGGTTGATAAGTTGATAAGTTTAGAACGGATACCCGATACCGAGATTCCAACGGATATTGTTGAATCTAAGCTCTTTTATCTTCGCCCAACGATGACCTTCCGGCAGGAATGGACGTTTCAGGGGTTCGGCAGCATCGACCCGTATCAGGAAGAAGCCGAAATCCATACGAATACCTACTCCACCACCGATCGCGATCTCTTTTTGAAAACGTGAAAGATTAAATTCTGCTCCCGGATTATTTGGATCTTTCTTCTTCATCCAGATGTTGCCGGCATCAACAAACAAAGCTCCTTTTAACAGCCAGAAAAGGTCTGTCCGATATTCCACGCTTCCTATCAGTTTAGTGTCGGCGGCATGTTCAGAGATCGTAGGATTATAGGACGAACCTGGCCCCAGACTTCTCGTTGTCCAGGCGCGGATATCATTCGCACCCCCTCCAAAGAATGCTTTCTCAAATGGCATCGATGTGGAGTTACCGTTAGGAAAACCTACGCCGGGTGCGAATCGGAATGCAAATGAATTATGAATATTCAACTTGTAGAAATACCGAAAATCATATTCAAGCTTCCAATATTGAGCAAACACATTACCAAGGAATTCATACCTTCCTTCCAAATCAGTCGGATTTCTAAGCCACCTGTTGACCTGACGAGGAATCATCCCTGACATTTCGCCTGCTAACCTGTGAGACCAGTATGTCTTTTTACCGATTTGTGCTTCCTGATTATTCCATAGCCACACGATCCGCATGTCGGTAGTGAGGTGATTACTGTAAGAGTTAATAAGCGACTGATCTCCAATCGCTTTCAGAGTGGAATCAAACGAGGCTGACTTCTTAATTCTTACAAATCCAATCTCAAAAGGATACCAAAAAAGGGTCTGTGTCTTACTGGGAATCACCCCCGCATATCCGAGATTGAAATTTAAAACGGAGCGGTCGTAATCAGGTCTTTTTTGTTTTCCATACGCCGCGGTTATGGTCGTTTTTGGATTGGTTTTTTGAGACAATCCCTTTTTCAATCCTTTGGGGATAAATAGAAAAGCGGGAACATTAAAGTTTACCTCTGGTCCGTATTCAATCGTGTTAAAAAGATAATTTGTTTTCGTGTCAGATGTTGCTGCCACCTTCTGTGCTTCCAACGCCCCTTTCAATTTAAGTTCGATCATTTCAAGACCGCCTAAACTATTCCGGTTCTGATAAGAAATGTCTCCGGCCATACCAAGATCGCCCGAATGCTGTGTGCCTGTAACAGATTCGGTGTGTGATTGTTTTTTAGCGGGTGTCAATTGTATATGAACATCAAGAAGATACTCCGGATGATTATCATCTATCGGAACCGAATCGAATTTTATGTTGACAAACTTGAAAACCCCAAGTTCATTAAGTCGTTTATAAGTTTCTTCAAGATTTCTTTGTTGAAAATAATCTTTTGGTTTCAGGAATATCGTTTGGAGAATTCTGGGCGGACTGAATTTTTGATTCACAGGGTGTTTCACAAAACAGTATTCATTGCAAATAAGTGAATCACGCGGATCTACCGAAGTAGCCAATGGGTCATAGTCTGTTTCTATCAGTATTTTGCGAAGATGATACACGTGATGACTTTCGAATTCACCCACCTGTATTGTGTCATTTTTCTTCACGTTTATCATGTTGACTTTGAGTAGCAAATTTACCTGATTGCTCATCAACGCGCTATCAACCAGATAATGAATATATTCTTTACTGAAATAATAATACCCCCTGTTCTTCATATCGAGTGCTAAATTCTCACGTTCATGTTCAAGTACACTCTCATCGTAATTGTCGCCGGTTTTAATCAACGATGACGCGCGCATAGACTGAACTATCGGTATCAACAACGTGTCGGGTGTTGTATAAATGATGTCGCGAATGGTATAAGCCTGATTTGCTTTTATGGTGAAGAAAACGTTTGCAAGCCGGTGATTTCGTTTATATACGATTGTATCTTTTACTTCAGCTCTGAAAAATCCTTTTTGTTGCATGAAGAGCGTAAGCTGTCGGGAAGTTTTTGTCACAACAAATGTGTCGAGCAAAACAGGTTTCTCTCCGATGGTTTTTTTCACCCATTCCCTGAATTTACTTGAGTCTTTCGGTGTCAGTATTTCTTTATCAGCAAGGTTATAAACGTCGAGATTGAAACGAAAAAAACCGAGAAGTTTACGATTTGGCGTTGGTTTCAGCAGTGCATTCAGATCTTCTTTAAGTTCTTTGTGATCGGTGATAATCACATTTTTGTTCAAAAGAATCTGATCTTTTTTAAGATGCCTCAGGGGATTGCATGCCGTAAGGACAAAACAAGTGAGTAAAAAGACACAATTACGGATTTTGAATCTCACAAGAAGGGAAAAATTTAGCCCGGTGAGGCAAATGTAAGGATTCCGGACGTATTTTCGCAGACAAATCATTTTAACCTTCTTCCGATGCTTTCAAAGATTGATATTACTTTTCTTAGATCATTAAGAGAGACTGCTTTTCGTCGACAGCACAAAGCATTTTTTGTGGAAGGAAATAAAATGATTGAGGATCTCCTTCATTCGGAGTTGAATTTTCGGGAATTTTATGCTACAGAAGAATGGATTTATTCGAACAAGGCACTTTTTAACTTGGTTGAAGTGTACTTCACCAATAAAGAAGAACCTGTTTTCGGAAAAGCGAAAGTCAATCAGGAAAATATAAAACAGATCCCGTCTAAAGAGATGGAACGGATTTCAGCATTTAAAACTCCACCTGGTGTTTTGGCTGTGGTTGAAATTCCGCGAAATAAATCTATCGGCGAAGAAATTAAAAATGAACTGGTTTTGTGTTTGGATGAAATTCAGGATCCCGGAAATGTCGGAACGATTTTCAGAATTGCAGATTGGTTTAATATCAGAATTGTAATCTGTTCGCCCGGTTGCGCAGATGCTTATCAACCAAAAGTGGTACAGGCTTCGATGGGTTCTATTTTCAGATTGTTTCCTATTACGATGTCATTGATCGATTTTTTAAAAGAAAATAATAAAATTAATTCGGGTGAAGTTTATGGTTCATTTGTTCATAGTGAAAATATATATACATCGGAACTGAAAAAGGATGGTGTAATTATTATCGGAAATGAATCAAAAGGAATTTCGGAAGAATTAATTCCATATATCACTAAAAAGATTTCCATTCCCTCCTACTCTTCCGGAAATACAAGTCCTGAATCATTGAATGCTGCCGTGGCAACGGGGATTATCTGCAGTGAGTTTAGGAGAAGAGGTCAGGGGTCAGGGGTTAGGGATAAAAAATAAACTTTTTGTTATCATTTATCCATCACGAGTCGGAAACCACTGTATATGATCCAGAATTCGGGAACACCTTCCGACCGAGTAGAGACACGACATTGATTCGCTCCAAACATGGCCGAACCTCCGCGAGTGGCATATTCCCGACCGGTATCCTTCCCTCCCTTTGGATTCTCTTTAGAAGAAGCGGCATAATAATTTTCATCGTACCAATCGCTACACCACTCGTAAACATTACCGCTCATATCATATAACCCCAATTCATTTGGTTTTTTTTGTCCGACCACATGAGAAGAATCTTTACTATTATCACTAATCCAAGCTACCTGT
>JAHEYM010000160.1 GCA_023251595.1 Bacteroidota bacterium | reverse complement strand
TCCAACTTCCTGGCTCTGGAGTTTTGGCGATACAAGTGCATATTCAACCTTACAAAATCCATCTCATATATATACATCTGCGGGAATTCATCCTGTTTTTCTGGTAGTAAGTAATGGTTTGTGCAGCGATACAATTATGGGTTCAATCGACGTATTAAATGATTGCAGTGTCATTGGCACTATTGCCGCATTTCAACCCGATGTTGACACAATAATTCTCTCGTCGAATGCTTACAATCATTTCACAAACTACAGTGTAAATGCAACAACATATTTCTGGGATTTTGGAGATGGTTCAACCTCCCAACAGGTGAATCCGACTCATGTTTTTTTGACTCCCGGTACATATATAGTTACACTGATTGCATGTAACTATAATTGTTGTGATACCTTGACATATAATATCGTGGTATTGCAGACTCCGGCTGGTGTTTCTGCAGAAGAAAATTTTCCTTCCCTGAATATTTTTCCCAATCCAAATGATGGACATTTCAATATTGAAGTTTCTGTTACGGGTGAAGTTTCCGTCGATCTGCGGCTTATTGATTATTCAGGAAAAACTATATATATTGATCAGCTAAAGCAAGCATCCTTTTCCCCAGTCTCTATATATATACCAAATCTAACTGTCGGAATTTATTTGTTGAAAATTCAGGGCTGTAATTTTATTGAAACACGTAAAATCATTATTCAAAAATGAGCACAACACCCTCTACAACTCCGGTAACTGTTTACGCCGAAAGCACACCAAATCCGGCGAGCATGAAATTCGTCGTGAACGGAATGATTTTGCCCGAAGGTTATCTTGAATATTTTTCTCCGGAAGCAGCAGCAGATTGTCCTTTGGCTGCTCAACTGTTTGGTTTCTCCGGAATCAGAAGTGTTTTTCTTTCAGCAAATTTCATCACCATTACAAAGACACAAGATCTCGAATGGGATGACATGGTTCATATCCTCCGTGAGTTTATAAGGAGTTTTATTCAATCGGGTGAAAAAATATTTTCCGTACATCCGGCAAAAGAACTCATGGCGAATGAGGAGTATATGAAAGACGTTTCTGCAGGAAATGAGGAAACTGTGCAAAAGATTCGAGAAGTAATGGACGAATATATCAGACCCGCTGTCGAAGGAGATGGAGGAGCAATCGATCTGAAATCTTATGTCAATGGAATTGTCACCGTATCCCTCAGAGGGTCTTGTAGCGGATGCCCTTCTTCAACACTAACACTGAAAGCAGGGATTGAGAATCTTTTAAAGCAGATGGTGCCTGGTGTTCAAGAAGTTATCGCAGAATCGTTGTAAAAAGAGTAATCCGTTTCTTTAATTAGCGCCGTAAGCTCCACCATCGCGGACATAGTAATTCTGACCCATCAGTTTCATCTCATTTGCCAAATCCTGAGCCTGTTTTTCCGAGAGACGCTTACCGACTATCACCAAAGTATATCCTTTCTGCATTTTTTCAAACATATCACCAGCTATTGCTTCTGCCGGAATTCCTTGCTTAATCAAGCCCTGTACTAACTTTTCAGCGTTTCCAAGTTCTCTAAATGTCCCTAAACATACCAGCCAAGTGCCTGTGATACCATCTTTAATCTCCATTTTAGTCGGCGAAACAGGATTGTTGACGGTTTTCTCCTCGCTTAATTTCTCGGATTTAGATGGCACCACGGTCTTAATCTCCTCTTTCACCGCAGGTGTCTTCACCACTTTTGCAGGGGATTCAACCACCGCATCTGGTTCACTTTCGGTCATATCTGGAACAGGCACATCAATAGTGGTGAGCAACGAATCTACCTCCTGAGTAGTTTCTGCTTGCTTTTGTTGCCCATAGAATTTGTAATAGTATAGATATCCTAAACCACACAAATTTATTGTTAAAAAGACGATTAATATCTTGTACCAGATACTGATACCGTCTTTATTTGATACTTTCAGACTCACAGTTCTATAGTTTTGTCATTAATCTTTTAGGCCGTTTCTGACCTGATGAGATTGAAAGAGGGGTTTGTTTTTAGCAAAATAGTGTTCTTTCGGGTTCCAAATATAAGGCGTCATACGTCGATTATCCAAAAAAATTACATAAAAATGCAAAAAAAAATTAAAATTTATTGGTACCCAGCTCAATAACGTGCGAGAATCACCCTCTTTGTGAGGGTGTGTTCATGAGCTGTAACCCTTACCAGATAAAGACCTGAGACACATTTGCCCCCCCAATCTGACTCACCATTCCAATTAATCGTATTTTCAGCTTGAGAATGGGTAAAAAGTGAAAATTCTTTCACTTTTTTACCTCTGGAATCACAAATTACAATGTTCACAGCTTCCATTTGTCGATTATTTATGGTGATTAGAACATTTTCCGTGAAGGGGTTCGGAGATTGATTAACTGAAAACTCATCATCCTGACGATTCACTTCAGATAGCGCACTTGGAAATTGTAAATTTGAACTATACATGCCATTTCCATGAGTAGCAACAACCACCAAACCATCTGATTGACGAAAATCGATCATATCGCATACTTCGTTACCGATAACTGACGCGCCTTCCTGCACCCAAACCGTTGAGTCTCCGACCAGTAATGTTGTAGAATAAAGTCCCGTGCTCGTTGCGGCAAAGTAGTGAGTGCTGTCCGATGCCGGAATTATTGAAATCCATCGAACCGAAGGACCATCTCCAAGTCCGCTGGGAAATTGCTCCAAATTTCCGCTCACGCAAGTCCAGCTTCCGCCACCGTCAGAAGTCTTAAATATGCTCTTCACACCGTAATTTGAAAAGGCAACCATGACCTGATCGTAGTCATTTGGATTTATGGAGATACAACTCACATAAGCAGCGGGCGGAAAGCCTTTTCCCGTCCAAATGTCAATTTTCATCGGATTTCCTGTGTCGGCATTATCCAATCTGTACACACGCCCATTATGCGTTCCATAGTAGACTCGCTTTGTTTGACTTTTTGAAACTGCTACGGCAGAAATAGTTCCCGCTACAAGCGAATTTGTAAGTTTTGTCCAGTTAATTGAAGTCGAGTCAATTGACAACCAGGGTATCGCCGTCAAATCACTGTTTCTCCAGATATATTGTCCTCCCGCTAAAAACATTCGATTTTGATTATCAGGATCAAGAGCAAATGGGTTAATAAATAAATATCCCGAAGCCCCACGAGGGTCTACCCGGGTAAAGTTCTGATAAACTCCCTGGTCGGTAATGACTGCCCTTCCAATAACTCCCCCTTGAATCGATGCGTAGTATGATGTTCGATGATCTACAACGGCACAAAATCCTCCGTCGCCACCAGCAAGGGCAACCCAAGGGGTTGTCGTGATTGAATTGTTGGTAAACCAACTTCCGTTGTCTTGCAATCCACCAATTAATATTTCATTTCCTGGTGAAGCATGATCAAGCGCAACCGAATAAAATTGACCTGTGATATAACCATTATTAAGTGGTACCCAGACAAGTGAGTCAGCAGTATCGTTAACTGACATCTGAATACCCCCATCATTGGTGGACAATATTTTCTGCGGATCGGAAGGAAAAAATTTGAGCGCGTGTTGATCAGGATGATGATTGGGATATTGCCAGTCGCGACCAAGAGGATCTGTGCCATTATTTTGATAACCTCCAATCCAATTCGTCAAACTATCCGATGCAAAACCATCTTTCGATCTATATATGTTTGTCCCCCCCGCAAATACCATGTTTTCATCATCCGGTTTAACGGACAACAACAGATCGTAAGAATCCTGAGAACTGAAATCACCAAACTGCCCTCCGAAATGCGGGATATGCGTTGATCTGTTTTCCCATTGTCCACCGGATGCAGTTCCATCACCTGATATATATATATATTTCCATAAATTGTGTCCCAGCAATCCGCTGCCCGGTGTTTCGGCAATAAAATATACAACATTTTCATTCGACGGAGCGATTGCCGGCACGATTCGATTATAGGCAGTTGGCCAGCTGGTAGGTGTGATATCTACCCAGGTTAATCCATCTGTAGAGCGAAAAATTCCTTTTGTAAAACCATTGCTGAGTGTTGCATATAAAACACCAGTGGAAGTAATTGCGATATCTGTATATTCTGAATTATTATTGGCTGCTCCGACTACCGTGCTCCACGTTCCTCCACCGTCAGCTGATCTGAAAATATTTCCATACGTAGCGGCATAGATAACATCATTGATTGTATCGGCAGGATCGGTAACAATTCTCCATATATAATTGAAGTGAGAATTAAATTGTTGCGGTATATTGGTTGAGGTTGCGGGCAAGATAGACCAGGTCGTACCATTATCATTTGATTTAAATATTCCATCACCCTGGTATGCCTCATTACCAATACCTGCGCTATTCCCGAGATATTCTCCGGTCCCATAATACCAGGTCGAATGATGACCTGACCTTTTATCTTGTTCTATACAGGTTGCACTTTGAAGATCTGAAATATTGGTTGTTTTATTCCAGCTCTGCCCCTGATCGGTTGAGCGCCACATTCCTCCTGAGACTCCACCGGCGAGAATAATACTGTCGTTATCCAGATCAATTCCGACTGCACGTGTTCTGCCACCTACATTCCAGGGACCACGGGGTGCCCATACCATATTGCTACGTGATTTTCGATCATGAAAATTGTTTTCATTTCTGACAGGCAGTGTTGATGCAAAAGCATGTTCACGTTTTTTAATTCCTGTTGGAATTAAACCGGTTTCGGGATTATGTAAACGCATTAATTCAAACGCTTTCGCTCCTTCTTGCCCATCTCTGAAATTCGCTTTATTATTGGGTTTTAAAGCTCTTGTTTTTATATTAAATATACTTATATTTGATAATAAAGCAATAGTAAAAATTGCGCTAATTGCAAGCGCAGATTTTAGAAATTTTATATTCATCGGGTTAGCATTTATTCATTTTCTGAAGCATAAAAATAATTTGTTTTTTCAACATTTCCAAAACGAATTTTATTGATCAAGAAAAACAAGATATACAGCGATTATGAGTAAAGAAAATCCGGCGACATGATTCCATTTGATTGTTTCATGCTGAAAAAACACGATTGTGAATACTGCAAAAACGGAAATTGAGATCGCTTCCTGAATTACTTTTAGTTGAAGTAAATTAAAAGGTCCTCCGTTATCTTTATATCCTAATCTGTTCGCAGGAATCTGAAAACAATATTCAAAAAGGGCTATTCCCCAACTTAATAAAACAACGATGAGCAGAGGTAATGCCTGAAACCATTTAAATTCTCTCAGTCGGAGATGTCCGTACCATGCGAATGTCATGAAGATGTTAGACATTATTAGCATCAATACCGTGTAGATACCGTTCACGTTCATTTTATTAAATTTATTTGTTAAAAATCGGCTTCATTATCTCGATTCAGTGAAATGATCTGCAGATCATGATACATAAATCTTAGTTAGACGCCTCAGACTGTTTAATCGCTTTATTTTGATTTATTCTTTTTCAAAATATAGATAACACTCGAAAATTTCTTTGAATCACCTTTTGCCGCTCTATTCGACTTCCAACCCTGCAGAAATGCTTTCAAATAATTTGTAGAGCCTGTTTTATACTTTTCGCTTAGCATTGAAACATAGAATGCGTCAAATTTCATCGGCACGTATTCTACTATTTCAAGTCTGTGACGTTTGGCAAACTGTTCCACGTGGAAAGGCTGAAAATGATAGAGATGTCTTGGCACATCATAAGCAGCCCAATAATCTCCATAATAAATGGCATCGTGAGAAGAACAATTTGGTAATGCAATGATCATAGTTCCATTATCGCGAAGAACCCTTTTCAATTCCCAGATGGTTTCATCCAGCAAATGAATATGTTCGAGCACATGCCAAAGAGTGATTGTCCCGATACTATTACTGGGTAAAGCGTAAAGAGCGAGACTGTCTTTTAGCTCAATTGCATGCTTCTCCAGTGCAACCATCCTGGCTGAATCATTCGGTTCTAACCCTTGAACATGCCAACCGTTAGACTTTGCCACGCTCAGAAATGCACCTGTCCCAGCCCCGTAATCAAGCAGCGTTCTGTCACCAGCACAGTGCTTTTCCATGAGCTTCAGCTTGGATTTTAACGCGATGTTTCTAATAAATTTATAAAGTTTACTGATCAGTCCTTTATCGGAGTCAGAGTGAGAGATATAATCATCAGATTCATAGTACCTCCCAATTTTATCAGCCGGTGGACGTGGATTCGTGAATAAAAATCCACAAGAACTACAAATCATGATAGAAAAGAATTCTTTTGTAATAGAGTAATCGCAGATAGATTTTTTATGCGAAATCTGAGTGTTTTTACAGACTGGACAAGCGTTTAATTCTTCCATCATATTCCACGTGAAACAATTATCGCCCTAAATGTACCATGAGAATACTGACATCGGATGGAGACACTCCGGAAATCCTTGATGCTTGCCCGATCGTTTTTGGTTTAATCTTATTCAACTTTTCCCTTGCTTCCGTTGATAAAGAGAGTAATGAAGAGTAGTCGAACTGATCATGGAGACTGAGATTTTCAAGTCTCTCTGCTTTGTCAGCTCCTTCTTTCTCACGACCAATATAACCTGTGTATTTACAAAGAATCTCTGCTTGTTCCATTGCTTCTTTCACAATAGAATCCTCGCCAAAGCCAGAGATAAAATCACGCAATAATTGAGAGGAATTAATGAGATGCAGTAAAGAAATTTGAGGTCGTGTAATCAAACTACTTAATTTGACTTTTTGCTTTATTCGATCCGTTTCAAGTTCATCGAGACAAATATTAATCTCCGAAGGAGCAACACTGGTCTTTTGAAGAAACTCAATGATCTTCTCTGTGATTTCAATCTTTTTCGTCACTCTTACAAGACGTTCATCAGACGCCAGACCGATTGCATTACTAAGGGCTGTCAATCGTATGTCTGCGTTATCCTGACGTAGCAATGTCCTGAATTCAGCACGGGAAGTAAACATTCTATATGGCTCATCTGTTCCTTTAGTTACTAAATCATCGATTAGCACACCAATATATGCCTCTGATCTTTTCAAAATAAATGCACCCCGTTCGTTGATCTTCAAATGGGCATTTATACCAGCGATAAGTCCCTGACAAGCAGCCTCTTCATAACCGGTAGTACCGTTAATTTGTCCTGCGAAATATAGATTTTTTACAAGTTTTGTTTCCAGTGTAAGTTGCAACTGTTGAGGTGGAAAGTAGTCGTATTCAATCGCATAGCCAGGTCTAAACATCTTAACATTCTCGAAGCCAGGTAATGCTTTTAGCGCTTCAAGTTGAATATTTTCCGGCAAAGACGTAGAGAAACCATTGACGTAAACCTCGACTGTATTCCAACCCTCAGGTTCAACAAAAATCTGATGTCTTTCTTTGTCAGCGAATCTGTTTATCTTGTCCTCGATAGATGGGCAATACCTCGGACCGATTCCTTTAATTCTTCCGGTAAACATAGGAGATTCGTCAAATCCTTTTTTCAAAATATCGTGAACCGCAGAATTTGTGTACGTAATATAACAGCTCTTTTGCAAAGCTAAGTGTGAGGTTGCAGAATAAGAGAATTTCTGAGGATCTTCATCACCTTTTTGTTCTTCCATCAAAGAATAATTTAGCGATCGACCATCTACGCGTGGTGGGGTTCCTGTTTTCATCCGTCCATGCTCAAAACCCAGAGAGATCAATTGTTCAGTAATTCCTGAAGACGCCCTTTCTGCAGTTCTTCCACCCCCAAAACGTTTTTGACCAATATGAATTAAGCCGTTAAGGAAAGTTCCATTTGTGAGGATAACCGATTTCCCAAAAACTTCAATCCCCATAGAGGTTTTGACACCTATGACAGCTTTATCTTTCACCAGAAGTTCGCTCACCATATCCTGCCAGAAATCTACATTCAGGGTCGCTTCAAGCATCAATCTCCATTCTTCAGCAAAACGCATGCGGTCATTCTGCGATCTCGGACTCCACATCGCAGGACCCTTCGAGCGGTTGAGCATACGAAACTGAATCATCGATTTATCCGAAACGATTCCGGAGTAACCACCAATTGCATCTATCTCTCGAACGATCTGTCCCTTTGCAATTCCCCCCATGGCAGGATTACAAGACATTTGGGCAATAGTCTGCATATTCATGGTGACCAAAAGAACTTTGGAGCCCATGTTTGCAGCGGCGGCGGCGGCTTCACAGCCTGCATGTCCGGCACCAACAACAATTACGTCATAGCTGCTGAGCATCAATACACGCTGATGGACAATGAGATTGAATAGGGAGTCATAGCTGGACCTCTTCCATCTCATTGT
>JAHEYM010000509.1 GCA_023251595.1 Bacteroidota bacterium | reverse complement strand
AACTGATGCTATAGGATGTTCTGGAACTTCACCCGCTGTAACGGTTTCAGAATTTCCGGTTCCTACGCCGGTTATTTTGGGTGCAGCGAGTTTTTGTGCCGGGGGAAGTACAGTTTTGAGTGTAGATTCAGTTTATCCTGGTTATGTTTGGTCGAGCGGCTCGACATCTTCAACCGTATCTACCGATAGTACGGGAACTTACACAGTAACTGTAACGGATGTAAATGGTTGTACAGGAACTTCACCCGCAGTAACCGTAACCGAATGGCCACTACCGACACCTGAAATTTTGGGAGCCGGTGCATTCTGTATCGGGGGAACAGCGTCATTGGTAGTAGATTCATCATATTCATCTTATTTATGGTCGACGGGCGCAACAACACAAGGCACAACAACCACGGGAGATGGCACTTTCTCAGTGATTGTGACCGATGCTAATGGATGTACGGGAACTTCACCCGCAGTAAACACAAGCTTCGGACCTGTCAACATCGCGGCATTCAGCACGAATCCGCCCGATACTGCCTTTGCGGATACGATGTTGGTTTACTTCTACGATCAATCGGCAACAAATTGGGGAAGCATCATTGGCTGGTCTTGGTCATTCGGGGATGGTGACAGCAGTTTTGTACAAAACCCGACACATACTTACATGCTTGCAGGTCGATATATAATAACTCTGTTCATCGTGACCTCTGATGGCTGTACAGACACCATCTCACACTACATCGATGTGATTACCTGGCCCGTGATACCGCCCAATGTTTTTTCACCAGGTGGAAATGGATTGAATGATTTTCTCCATTTCAGATTCCTTGAATTTCACCCAAATAGCAGGCTTCTGTTGTACAATCGTTGGGGAACAAAAATATATGAGAATGCCAATTACCAGAATGATTGGGCAGGTGGATATGCACCTGACGGCGTCTATTATTATGTATTACATGTCTCAAATGCCCCAACATTATATGGGTTCATCACACTTCTCAGAGATAAATAATATCTTTGACCTGTTTTCAAAAGAATAAAATCCATGAAAATTCATCATCGCTTTCGATTATTATTTCTTCTGTTTTTCAGTGCCGCTGCTTTGATCCCTTCACGTTCGGAGGCGAGTCATGCGGTGGCTGCTGACTTGACATACCAATATCTGTCGCCCAACACTTACAAAGTCACCTTCCGTTTTTATCGTGATTGCTATGGGATACCAGCTCCGACAACTGTCGACATTAACTATACCTCGTCGTGTAATGCAGGAGGATATGTGACCCTTAACCCGATTCCAGGAACCGGACAAGCGATTCAACATGATTGTATTACAGGTGCCACAACATGCGATTCACCTCCGGGAACAGCAATCGGCGTTCAGGAGTGGATTTATGAAGGAACCGTCATTTTACCAGTAGCATGCGCTGACTGGGTATTAAGTTATACAACCTGTTGCAGAAATGTGGCATGTACCAATCTTGCAAACGCTTCAGGCGTAGGTATATATGTGAGTTCTTTGCTGAATAATATTGTTGCCCCGACCAACAGCTCGCCCGTTTTTGCAAATATTCCCGTTCCACAATTCTGTGTGGGAAATCAGTTTTATTATTTTCAGGGAGCTACAGACATAGATGGTGACTCACTGACCTATTCCTTAGTGGCCGCGCAAGATGCAGGACCGGTGAATCTCGCTTATGTTTCACCTTACACACCTCTTCAACCCTTCTCTACAACAAGCGGGGTCACTATTAATTCTCAGACTGGGATGATTCAGTTTACACCAAATTTGCAAATGGTTGCAGTTGTTTGTGTTTTGGTGAATGAATATCGGAATAGCATTCAAATCGGTAGTGTGAAACGTGATATGCAAATTATCATCGCCAACAACTGTGCACCAATTGTCCCGACATATTCTGAAGATCCTGTCACTCATATCACCTATCCGATAAGCATTCACTGTGGAGATTCTTCATTTATCATTGGTCTCACACACGATATTCAGTGTGGTTCAATTTCACCCGATGGAACAGATTTCAGGATCAGTGATCCAACAGGGCAGGCGTTTCCAATTCAGTTGGTTTCGCCGGTAAATTGTTTAACCGGATTAACAGACTCTATTTATTTTGAAGCGTGGGTACCGTTTACGATGAATGGTGTTTACTGGCTTTACACGAAATTGGGGAATGATCAGAATACATTATTGAGTGAATGCGGTAATCCGGTCAATGAATTTGATAGTTTGCGA
>JAHEYM010000508.1 GCA_023251595.1 Bacteroidota bacterium | reverse complement strand
TAAACTCCTGTTCCACTGGAATTCCGGTGCCCGAAGATCTTCTTCGTAAAAACAATGTATATGTACCACCGGTTTTTTGATGGTAATACATTTTTGTTTTATCGGTTGTAAGGGTTGGTGCTTCGGGTACAAAAGCAGAAGTGTAAATAATAGTAGGTAAGCTGAAAGAGTCTGCTATATTGGTTCGTACAGAAACACATATTTCTGTATGCGGGGGACTTACCACTGCTCTCGTGAAATAAAGTTCAAGTCCGTCTTTGGTAATAAACGGTGCATAAACAAGATAATTTGTGTCATTCACATTTTGCAAAATGCCATCTGAGTTGATCAGTTTATTAAATGTGGAGTCATTTTGTCTTTGTGCAATACCTATTCTCGATTTGCAAGGTACACCTGAACAACCGGAATAGTCTGAGTTAAAGAAAGCGTTGCAATAATAGAGTGTTGACCCGTCATAATTAATCGCGGCATCCATGATGAGCCAACCAAGTGTATATATATAAAATGTTCCGTGAACCCTCCCGATATTTACTATGTCGGTTCCATTAAATGATCCGTGGAAATAGTTATCGAATTGAGTTGGAAAATTTCTCAACGACATCCAATAAAAATTATTTGCTGAATCAGAGGATGCGACTGCATCCATTCTGGGAGAAACCGTTTGGTTTGCTCCAGGCAGAGCACCCGTAAAGGTAAATAGACTGTCGTTTACTTTAGTTGCATAATAAAGACTCGTAGTAATTCCGTCATTGAGACTATTATAAAAAATATAATTTCCATCGGCAGAAATAAATGGTTCCATGGCATCGGCCGTAAGACCGATCACTGTCACCGGAATCTCACTCCCAAATGTTGGATAGGTTTGGGAGAATGCGGGTGTAAATGGAAAGAAAGACAATATCAGCAGGAAATTCTTTATTCCCATTAACCGGAATGTTTGAATTTTGGATTTCACAGGAGGGGACTCGGTGTGACCCGAATCCCATTCTCCACGCGAAAGTATTCAATTGGAAATTGAAATCCAAATTAATTATCGCCTTCACTATCCAATTGCGAATTTTACGATTGTTTCACGAATTGAATTTCTGCCGAGATTTTGATTTCATTACTGAGCAGTAATCCCCCGGTTTCCAATGTGGCATTAAAGTTCAATCCCCAGTCCAGACGATTTATTTTTCCCTGAAGAGAAAAACCGGCTTTTTCATTTCCCCATGGATCTTTGGTGATGCCTGCATATTCAACATCGAGTATAACTTCTTTGCTGATGCCTTTCATGGTAAGCAATCCCTTTAACTGATAATTCTCCTGATCAAGTTTTTTGAAAGACGTTCCGTCGAATAATATTTCTTTATGTTTTTCCACATCAAAGAAATCAGCATTTTTTAAATGTCCGTCACGCGAATCATCATTTGTATATATTGATGATGGATCGATCGTGACTTTAATTTTAGAAGTTGTGAAATCATTTCCTTCCATTTCGGCTGTAAATTTTCTGAATTCACCTTTTACATTGGTAATCATCAGGTGTTTTACTTTGAACGAGAGTTCGCTGTGCGTGGGGTCTGACACCCATTTTGTTTTTGATCCGGTTGCTACCGGATTTGCAGTTGCAGTTTCCATTTTGTTTTTATTTACTTGTTTTATTGATTACTTATTGACTCATTTAACGATGCAAAGATGCAGCGACAATTATTGGTTGTCGTTCACATTTGTTAAGAAAAGAAAAAGAGTGAGATGGGGGGAAATTAACCTCTTTTAGAGAGATCCTTACGGATACGGCTGAGCGATTGGGGCTCTATACCGAGGTATGAGGCTATGATATACTGTGGAAATCGTTGCAGAAACTCAGGATGAGCTTTGGAAAATTCAGAATATCTTTCTACAGCATCATTGCTGTTTGTTCTGGCATTTCTTTCCTGCATACTGATGTATGCGTTTTGAATAAGTATTCTGAAAAAGCGCTCGAACAGAGGTAGGTTATCACATGCTTTTTGAAAACCATCTTTATTTAATGCAAGAACATTAGTGGGTTCAAGAGCTTCTATCGAATAATGAGATTTCTTTCCGGAGAAGAATGCTGACAGATCTGAAACCCAATGATCTTCCATTGCCAATTGCACTGCATGTTTATCACCTTTTTCATCTGTAAAGTAAGAATAACAAGTTCCCTTTTCGATGAAATATATATAGTTACAAAAATTTCCTTCTTCCAAAAGTAAGTCTTTCTTATCAAAT
>JAHEYM010000159.1 GCA_023251595.1 Bacteroidota bacterium | reverse complement strand
TTCCAGTTATAGGTTGTGCCGAAAGTGATACATGAAAACAATACGCTATTTTGGGTACATCCACCATTGTCAACATATATTATAGCTTCGGGAACTGTATTAACATTCGTTATTGTTGCAGGAGATCCAGCTATATATATACCCTGACTTATTCCATCCGCACCATTACCGCCGCTGCCACCATTACCGCCATTACCGCCCGTTCCACCGTTTCCGCCATTTCCCTGATCGCAGTTATTTCGCGGACCTGCGCCACCTGAGCCGCCTGTACCGCCAACACCACCGGCACCACCAATTCCCCCGGAACCAAAAGCACCGGGAGTAGTATTACAATCGAGAATCCGACCATTTATTCCCTGATTATCTGAGAATATAGAATACGACGCGCCCCCGCTTGTAGCGCCGGTTCCGCCCGTTCCTGCACTCGCACCGCCGCCGCCGCCGCCGCCGCCGGCGCCGGAATTAGAATAATCACCAAAAAATGTATCATTATCCTGTCCGCCACCACCGCCGCCGCCGCCGCCGCCGGTTCCATTAATTCCATTTCCACCATTTCCACCGACACCACCCGGGAAATAAAATCCACTGCTGATCGTTCCTGCGGGAGCAGTTGCGCCGGCAGCACCCGCCGCGCCGTTCGCACCATTTTGCCCGTTTGCACCATCTGCGCCCGGACCCGCATCACAAGAAAAAGAAGCATTTCCAAAGCCGGCACCACCACCGCCTCCGTTGCCACCTGGACCTACACCAGCCGCCCCTGTGCAACCATTATTATTTCCGTTTCCGCAATTCGTATTATGCCAACCGCCATTCCCTCCTACCCCACCAATATTTCCTATAGGAGAAGAACCTGACCCGCCGCCGGCATTATTTCCACTATTATCATTATTTCCACCCTGTCCGTTCGTTCCGTTTCCGGCATTCGAACCACCGCTTCCCGGATTACCATTTATTCCTCCTGTTGCATTTCCTGGAAGCACTTTACAACGCACTATATAATAATTCGCGCAATTTTCTAAATGAATTCCGTAGGTTGACATTGCCGTCCCCGTAGCGTTATCCGTTGTAATCGTTAAATCCTGTAATCTGAAATTTGTGACTGTATTAATATCAAAAGCCACCAATCGTGAAGGATTAATTTCAGGATTATTTGCATCGCGATGAATGATCGTTGCAGACGCATTTGTTTTTTTCCATGTCACGGGATCGTAACCACCTTCAATTGTTGTATTATTTGTAAGATTGGTGATGGGGTTTGAAATTGTATAAGTACCAAAACCTAATTTTATATATGAATTATTGCAAGTCGCCATCGCGAGAGCTCCCAATAAATTGGTCGGACTTAATCTCGTTCCGTTTCCAGATCCGGCAGGGGTTGCATATATAGTATTACAGGCAGCAGCGAGAGGCGGAGGATTTACAGTCACCGTTACAAAAACTGTATCGGAACAACCCAGGGCATTTGTGCCAACGACAAAATATGTCGTGGTAGATGGTGGAGAAACCGTAATAGATGTTGTGGTTAAAGCATTACTCCATAAATATGTTGAAGCACCGGATGCATTGAGTGTAACAAATCCCCCATTACATACAACAGGATTTACCGGGGTGACATAAAGATTCGGCGAAACAGCGACCAAAGCGGTATCGACGACTGTTGAAGAACAACCAGTGGCGTCGGTTACAGTGAAAGTATATGGATAAGCACCGGTATTCGGATATATATAGTTAGTGGTCGAAACATTTCCGGCAGAAAAACCGGCGGCTCCACTCCAGGTATATACATACGGTAAAACGCCACCGGTCACGGAAGAAGTAAATTGAGTCGCAATTCCATTGCATGCCTGCAACGCATTTGCCTGCACTGCCTGTGGTTGCGGAGAACAACTGAGACAGGTAGTGCGGTAATAAAGTCCCTCGAGCAACCAATTATAACAATCACTTCCGGAATGAATTGCAAAACCTGCTGTATTCTGACCGCTCGTTATATATGTCGGAATTTCTTCATAATCCCAAAAATCTTCAACGATTGGAAAATACGGACTTCCGTTCATACTGAGCGTTGTTCCGAGTCCCTGCAAATCCGCTATCAACATAAATGCAGAAGCAGAAGTAGAATTCGCACAGGCATTTATTCCTGACAAAGTCTGACTGACATCTACACTTGAAGAAAAGAAACCGGGACCATCCACCATAATACTGCCATCATTAATTAATAAATGACCTGTCCAGGAAGCGGTATTATCGGTATATATAATAAATAATGAGGCACCATCCACATCATTTGGATATCCTGTCGGGAGACCAGATATTAAATAATTTCCATTGCTTGTAATACTTGCGGTTACATCCGCACGGTATGTATAAGTTCCGTTATAGCCCCAACATTTATCGCCTGCGCTGCCCACAATTGTGGCGGGATAGCTTCCGCTATTTCCCTGAGGATCCGTGACATTAACGTTGACGGGGACTCCATCTCCGGAAGTTCCAAACCAGAGATAAGCTTTGACGATTGTGATCGGATTGAAGCATGGAAGCCCGGAAACCAGCATCGGTGCAGGTTGCGCGATACCATTATAAGGAAGCCCTGCAGGAGCCATACGTTGACCGAGCAGCACCTCAGAATGAACGTAACTAAGACCGCAAGCGCTTAAATTAACCGTATTCCCGAGATTCCCTGAGCCATCGAGGGGGTTTGGATTTGGGGCAGAAAGACGATATGCTTCCGTACCTGGAACCTGCGCAAAGACTGATAAATTTATTGAAATGAGAAGCAGTAATTGGAGTATTCTTCTCAGCATGAGCGGATGAGGTTATGGAATATCAGGTGTAAAGGTAAGGAAAATCCATATTTGTATCCCACCCTTCCTTGTTGAACAATCAAAATGTGTGAATTGTGTAACTTCTTTTAAGAGTTGTGTAACTATAAACCAAAGAAACAGGATCAACTTTGCGACTGTAAACGAAGATGAATGAACATAGAAGGAATAAGGATACTACTAGCCGAAGACGATACTGATGATTGCCTCTTTTTTGAAAAAGCATTGAAAGAATTAAAACTCTCAACACAACTAAAGATTGTGAGTGACGGGGAGCAACTGATGAATTATCTGAATAATGAATGTGGGATAAAAGATTTACCGCCACTTCCTGATATTGTTTTCCTCGATTTGAGCATGCCTCGTAAAACAGGCTATGAATGTCTGACAGAAATAAAAGAGAGTGAAAAGTTGAAAGGTGTTTCTGTTGTTGTTCTATCAACATCTTTCCCAAAGGATATCAAATACGAACAGGATCTGGCTGATATGCTCACGGGCATAGGTGCGTATCATTTTGTACGAAAACCATCTGACTTTGAACAGTTGAAAGAATTAATCCTGAATGTTCTGAAAAATTTGTCAGCAAAAAAAGCATCTTAGTTAATCTCTAAGTTCTTGCTGAATATATTTCATATATTAAAGTAAATCCTCAGCCATGGTACCAGAAAAATTAAATATCCTCTTAGCGGACGATGATACAGACGATTGCAACTTTTTTGAAAAAGCATTAAAGCAATTGCCGGTACAGACAAATCTGAAGATTGTGAACGACGGAGAACAACTCATGCAATTTCTAACGAATGGAGAAAATAAAATTCCGGATGTGCTTTTTCTTGATATCAACATGCCACGCAAAACCGGATTTGAGTGTTTGGCCGAAATAAAAGCAAATAAAAAGATTAAAGATCTTCCGGTTGTCATGTTTTCTACATCCAATTCACACGAAAAAATCAGTACATTATTCAAAATCGGAGCGCATGTATATGTTCACAAGCCCAGCGATTTTTCACAACTGGTACAGGTAATACATCACGCACTTCCAATGGCTGCCGAAAACATTTTTTCAAACGGTCAGATTAAATATATACTTAACGCATGAATATAACATCCTTAAATATTCTTCTTGCTGATGACGATACCGACGACTGCATATTTTTTAAAGAAGCGTTAGCGGAATCATTGTTGTCCACAAATCTCACAACAGTTAATGATGGAGAACAACTGATGCAATTACTAACCGGCGAAGTAAGGGCAGAAAATTTTCTGCCCCTGTTGCCTGATGTACTGTTCCTTGATATTAATATGCCTCGAAAAACAGGAAAAGAATGTTTAACAGAAATAAAACTGAATGACAAATTGAAACACTTTCCTGTCATCATGTTTTCTACGTCTTATGAAAAAGAAGTTGTTAATTTATTGTATAAAAGCGGGGCACAATATTTTATCAGGAAACCTTCTGAATTTTCACAATTCAAAAAAATAATTCAGCAGACGCTTGCTGTTATTTTACGAGATTTGCCTGTGGACAAGTCCCTAAATATTTTACAACCAACCAGAGAAAATTTTGTGCTTACGGTTCAACCTAATTAAACAAAAAACAATTATCAACTAATAATGGCCAAAATAAAATTACCGGATGACGATGAGTTAACTATAGCACGTAGAGAAGTTATCTTCTATAAAGCAGAAAAAGAAAAACTCCTTTCAGAATTAATTATTGCCCGAAAAGAGCTTGTTTTTCAAAAAGAAGAAAAAGGAAAACGGGCAGCAGAGTTGGGCATTGCCAACATAGAGCTTGCTTTTCAGGATGAGGAGAAAGGGAAACGTGCTGCAGAGTTAGGTATTGCAAATATAGAGCTTGCTTTTCAGGATAAAGAGAAAGGAAACAGAGCTGCTGAATTAGGCATCGCCAACAAAGAACTTGCATTTGAAGATGAAGAAAAAGGTAAACGTGCAGCAGAATTAATCATTGCCAACAAGGAGCTTGTTTTTCAAAACAAAGAGAAAGAAAATCGCGCGGCAGAATTAGGTATTGCCAACAAAGAGCTTCTCTTCCAAAATGAAGAAAAAGAAAAACGGGCAGCAGAGTTAATTATAGCGAACAAAGAACTTTTATTTCAAAACGAAGAGAAAGAAAAAAGAGCTGCAGAATTAATTATTGCGAATAAAGAACTTGCCTTTCAAAATGAAGAAAAAGAAAAACGGGCAGCAGAGTTGATTATCGCGAATAAAGAATTGTTAGCATTCACATACGTATCCAGTCATGATTTACAGGAGCCATTGCGTAAAATACAAACTTTCGTTACCATCATTCTCGAAAACGAAAATAAAAATTTATCGGAAAACGGTAAATATAATTTCCAACGAATGCAATTAGCTGCGGGAAGGATGCAACAGCTTATTGATGATTTACTGGCTTTTTCGCGAATAGCCACTACTGAACTAAAATTTGAAAAAACCGAACTGAACACACTTATTGATGAAGTAAAAATCGAATTGAAAGATACGATTCAGGAAAAACATGCAACCATCGAAGCTACTGAATTGGGTTCGGCGAATATCATTGCATTTCAATTTCGTCAACTCATGTATAATCTCATCAGCAACGCGCTGAAATTTTCAAATCCGGATGTGCCATCACATATAATCATAAAAAGCAGAATCGAAAAAGGGATCAAAGCTGTTGGGACATCACGTGCGATTTCCCTGCAACCTGAAAAAGATTATTGTCATATTACCGTAAAAGATAACGGGATCGGTTTTGAACCTCATTTCAGTGAACGTATTTTTGAGGTATTTCAAAAACTTCATGGGAAAGAAGTTTATGGGGGAACAGGTATAGGACTTGCTATCGTAAAAAAAATTGTTGAGAATCATAACGGGGTAATCATCGCGACCAGTGAATTAAAAAAAGGAGCTACTTTTGACATTTATTTTCCGGCAAATTAATATTCCCTAATTCACAGAAAAGAGTCTGTGTAATCACAAATTCAACCCTGAGATACTGTTAAATCAGTTATTTTCAAATAAGTTTTGGAAAAGCTGATTATATTGCGTACCTTCACTCCGATAGCTTTTCAGTAATATGTGTGAATTGTGCAATTCTTATGAATAGTTATATAACTCTCAGTCACCCGAATGAACCTAACTTTGGATCGTCTTATTAAAGGAACAAACTGCATTTGAAACTTCACATCAAGTATATGGTGAGTACCCGCTGTAAAGTTGCGGTAAGAGAAGAGTTGAAAAAACTCGGGCTTCACTTTATTGTTGTTGATTTGGGTGAAGTTGAGATTATGGAAAATATTTCCGCTGAACAACGTGAAGAGCTTAAAAAATCTTTGTTGAACATCGGATTTGAACTCATGGATGATAAAAAGGCGGTTTTGATTGAAAAAATAAAAAATGTAATTGTTGAAATGGTGCATCACACTCATGAAATGATTAAAATGAATTTTTCCGACTTTTTAAGCGAAAAATTAAATCATGATTATACCTACATGGCAAATTTATTTTCTGAAGTACAAGGGACAACTATTGAACAATTCATTATCTCACATAAAATTGAAAGAATAAAAGAATTAATTATCTATGATGAACTTAACATCACAGAAATAGCATGGAAGATGAATTACAGCAGTGTAGCACATTTATCCAATCAATTTAAAAAAGTTACCGGTCTTTCTCCCTCTCACTTTAAACAATTAAAAGTGAAACGAAGAAGTCCGATTGAAGATGTTGGAAATAACAACAGCGAAAATATTGAAAGCAATCAGGAGGTGCTGAATAATTAAAATGGAGCGGGAAAATCACCATGAATCTCGTTATGCAAGAAGCCTGATTGAAGCTAGTCGTGATCCTTTGTTCACGATCAGTCCTGAAGGCAAGATCACGGACATGAATCAGGCAACGATAAATGTTACGGGAGAATCGCGTGAAAAATTAATTGGAACAGATTTTTTTAATTATTTTACAGAACCCGAGAAAGCCCGTCAGGGATATGAACAAGTATTTTCAAAAGGATTTGTAGCAGATTATCCTCTTACAGTTATTGATGGTGCGCTGACCGATGTATTATTTAACGGTTCGGTATATAAAGATGAAACAGGAAATGTAGTAGGAGCAGTTGTTGTTGCAAGAGTTATTACAGAACAAAAGAGGATTGAAAAGGAGATGTTGGAAGCTAAAGTCTTTGCTGAGCTGGCAACTGCAATCGCTGAAGAAGCACAAAGTAAAGCAGAAAAAGCAACAAGAACTGCTGAAGATGCTGTAAAAGCCAAGCAACAATTTTTATCAAACATGAGTCATGAAATCAGAACGCCGATGAATGCGATTATCGGATTTACGAAAGTTGTTCTGAAAACGGACTTGTCTCTGAAACAAAAAGAATATTTAACCGCGATTAAAATGAGCGGAGATGCGTTAATTGTATTGATTAACGATATTCTTGATTTGGCGAAAGTAGATGCAGGAAAAATGACTTTTGCGCAAACACCATTCAAAATGGCTCTTTCTATTTCCTCGATGCTCCATTTATTCGAAACGAAAATTCAGGAAAAAAATCTGGAGTTGATTAAGGAATATGATATAAATATTCCGGAAGTATTGGTTGGGGATCCTGTGCGTTTACACCAAATCATTTTAAATCTTGTGAGTAACGCAGTAAAGTTTACATCGAATGGTACAATTAAAGTACGTGTCCGTTTACTGAATGAAGATGAAGATAAAGCAACAATAGAATTTGCAATTACCGATACCGGAATTGGAATTCCGGAAAACAAGATTGATAAAATATTTGAAAATTTTCAGCAGGCATCGAGCCGTACTTCCAGATTATATGGTGGAACCGGCTTGGGTCTCGCCATCGTGAAACAACTTGTTGAACCACAGGGTGGAAGCATTTCAGTAAATAGTAAAATTGATGAAGGCTCCACTTTTAGTTTTATTCTGCCTTTTCAGAAAACCAAAGATTTGGCAGAAATTGAAACAACCATTTTAGAATTAGATACCGAAATTAAGAATATAAAGGTATTGGTGGTTGAAGATATGGCGCTCAATCAGTTATTAATGAAAACGCTTTTGGATGATTTTGGATTTGAAAGGGATATCGCTGCAAATGGTAAAATTGCTATCGAAAATCTGGAGAAAAAATCTTATGATATTATTTTGATGGATTTACAGATGCCTGAAATGAATGGATTCGAGGCGACTGAACACATCCGTAATAAAATGAATTCAAAGATCCCGATCATAGCGTTGACAGCGGATGTGACAACCGTTGACCTGGCCAAATGCAAGGCAGTCGGCATGAATGATTACATTGCGAAACCTGTTGACGAAAGACTTTTATATAATAAAATCGTAGGGTTGGTGAAGAAACCAATTCCGATAAAACCTATCGCGATGAATGAAAATCAGGAAACAAAAATCGAGAAACCAAGATGCATTGATCTGGATTATTTAATGCATCGAACCAAATCTGATCCCGCATTGATGCTGCAAATGATTACCCTATATTTAGAGC
>JAHEYM010000158.1 GCA_023251595.1 Bacteroidota bacterium | reverse complement strand
TAGGTGGAACAGGATTTATCGGAAATGCCATTTTCCTATCTTTAGTTTCAGAGTATGAAGTAATTATCGGGAGCCGTACCCCAGTAGAAGGATATGATAAGTGGAAATATATTGACTTTTCAAAAGAAAATAATTGGGACGAAATTCTCACCAACATCGATGTGGTAATCAATGCAATTGGTATCATTGAAGGGGATTTTGAACAGATTCAAACTAAATCACCCCGAAGACTCTTTGAGTGCTGCATAAAAAAAGAAATCAGAATTATAAATATTTCTGCCATAGGAGCTGAAAAGGATAATTCTCATAATCCTTTTCTTGCAACAAAAAAGCAAACAGATGATTTTCTCCTTACTTATAATAGTTCCAAAATCATATATCCCGGAGTTGTGGTTGGTAACGGAGGTAAAAGCGCTGCGTTTCTTGCTGAAATTGCACAATTGCCCGTGATTCCATTGATAGGAAATACATCCCCACCTACCATACATATCACCCAATTGACTGTGTTAATAAAGAAGGTAATAAAAGACTTCGAAAATTATCCGCAACAGATTTTTGCAATTTCCAAACCGGAACCATTATCTAAAATATTGAATGCATTTCGGGGAAGAAAAGGTTTATTCATCAGGATTCCTCTCTTTTTGATCAATTGGTTCTTCTCAATCTTTCCAAAGGCAAAAATCGGAATATTCAACAAAAATATGATGAATATGTTGTCGTCTATTTCATCCTCTGATTACGTCCCTTTCTTTGAAGAGACAAGTTTGAAAATAAATTCGGCTGATGTGGTGAAGAGTAATTACTTCATCCAATATATTTCTCTTGCAGCCATTTCATTTATTTGGATTTGGTCAGGGATCAGTTCGTTGATTTCATGGGATGAGAGCAAATCTATTATGAAGGAAATCGGGGCAAATGATCACTATGCTACTTTATTTATTTATTCGGGTAGTATTGCCGACATTATTCTTGGAATTACTATTCTATTTACCTGGCAGCGGAGGAATGTTCTTCTAGTTCAGATTTTATTTATCACAATATATACTATAATTTTAAGTTTATTGGCACCGCATTATTGGCTTCATCCGCTTGGAGTTTTGAGTAAAAATGTGCCCTTGATTGTCCTATCTGTTTATTTGTATCAGAGCAGTAAAAAATGACAAAACTAAAACTCATATTTCTGCCATTTCTGATCATCGCGCTTTGCGTGGTCGCAGGTTATACTTTTTTGAATTGGCTTCTCATCATCAGGCTGCATGCCTTCTCAGTCAGCGAGGAAGTGATTAATATAGGAATTCCAATGGCACTTCCATGGATTCCGCTCATTCTATTCCTTCGCCCAAGAGTAAAGTTGCTGAACCTGAAATATAAAAAAGGCAATATTTCTGTTTTATATATACTCGTAGCCGGTTTCGCCCTCATCGCACCAACGCTCGTTGCGCAAATATATATTGAGAAGGCTACAGGAACTCTGACTGCGCTTGATCATATAAATCAAATAAATGACCATGAGGTTACAAAATATTATTCGCTTAAAAATTATTATTTAGATAAACAGCATTTCAGAGGACAAAGCAGATTTGATGTAAGCGGCAAATATGGTCAAAGTTTGTTCATGAATTTGTTTATGGTGGTTCCCATTTACGCAACGGTTGATGACACCTCGAACTCAAATTGTCTGGCATGGTACGGCATCAGGTACTTCGAAGATATAACCAACGACAAGAATCAAAAAGAAAAAGACGAACAATTTCAAAAATTTGCAAAAAGAAGTGAATCAGACTTAGCTAAGAAAGATCTCAACCAATTCATTTATCTTGAAAGGATTGAAAAATCACGCGATTATTCGGGTTATATGGATGCCATCAAAAACACGGATAAAATTTCGGACAACTCAACCATCATTTTGCTCCCAATAAACGAACCCTTCGGTTCAAGAGGTGATAAGGCTTTTAACTGGATTTTCGGTTCATTTGCAATCGGGGGATTCCTTTGGTTGCTCATGGTGTTTAGAGCAAAAATTGATGGGGATGCTCTGATCAGATTCAGGAGTGGAATTGTTCTCCCTGAAACAAATCAGAAAGATCTGCTTCATGACCTCATTCCCCACGAAGGATTTTTTATCACGCCTGTAATCCTTGGACTTAACGTTCTCATATTTATCATCATGGTTATTTCAGGACTTGGATTTGCCACTTTCAGTCCTGTGGATTTGTTACACTGGGGTGGAAACTACAGACCTTCCACGATACATAGTGAATGGTGGCGTTTGCTCACAAACATATTTCTGCACGGCGGTCTCATGCATCTTGTCGCGAATATGTACGGTCTGATCTTCGTCGGAATTTTTCTTGAACCTCGCTTAGGCAAAACAAAATATATAATTATTTATCTCGGAACGGGAATTATTGCGAGTATTGTAAGTTTGTTATTTCATAAAGCGTCTGTATCAGTCGGCGCTTCAGGAGCCATCTTCGGTCTGTATGGTGTGTTCCTCGCCTTACTCATGTTTAAAGCCTATCGAAAACATTTTACCACGAGAATTTTAATAAGCATCTTGGTATTTGTCGGTTTCAATCTGATCGCGGGTTTGAAAGGCGGTATCGACAATGCTGCACACGTCGGCGGTCTTAGCTGCGGATTTATAATCGGATTAATTCTATATCCACAATTGAAAAGAGAAGCAGATAAATTGGCGGATACACAAATAAAGAAACCATCGTACGTTAAATAAACACTACATTTGCCTTCACGCTCTATAAAAAGCTATCCATGAAAACCATCCATTGCAAAAAAAACAAAAGCACTAAAATCATCAGCAATATTGGGAGAGGTTATCCACAGGACTTTCATGTGAGTATTACTTCCGCATCCGGTGAAAAAATATCCGGTACTTATTGTGAGAAAAGATATTTCTGGATATTTCCGAAAACACCAATCACTGGCAAACTCAATGATAAAATGCAATTTCACCGACAATGGATTAACGGTATTTATTCTGTCTCTATTATACCGGATTCGGACGTTACGGTTCAGATAAATTAATTCATGGTGAAAAATAAATATATATTATTCAATAAAAAAGGGATCCACTTAAGGTGAATCCCTTTATTTGACAGATGTAATCCTCTATTTCACCGAATCAACAATCGCTTTGAAACCGGCGGCATCGTTTGTTGCCAAATCTGCAAGAACTTTGCGGTTGATGTCGATTTTGTTTTTCTCTAATTTGGAGATTAGCGTTGAATAATTCATTCCGAAAGGTCTGACCGCTGCGTTTATACGCTGAATCCACAATGCGCGGAAAGTACGTTTCTTCGCACGACGATCTCGATAGGCATAGCCTAATCCTTTTTCGCGTGTGTTCTTCGCTACTGTCCACACATTTCCACGAGCTCCCCAAAAACCTCTGGTTTGCTTTAATATTTTTTTACGTCTTGCTCTCGAGGCGACGGCGTTTACTGATCTAGGCATTTTATTTAGGTGTTAGTTGTTAGGTGTTAGGGATTAGGGGTTAGGGGTTAGTGAATAGTATATGGTGAATAGTGATTAGTGATTAGTGGATTATGCTTTGCGGTATTTCTGTAATCTTTTATTAGTCTTCCACATCCAATACCTAACACCTAATCCCTAACCCCTATTTATGCGTTCCAAGCATTCTCTTCACTCTCACCATATCCGATTTGTGAACTAATGTTGTTCCGGTGAGGTTTCTTTTCTGTTTGGTTTCTTTCTTGGTCAGGATATGGCTTTTATAAGCATGTTTCCTTTTAATTAATCCGGTTGCGGTTAAGCGGAATCTTTTCTTCGCCCCCGAATGAGTTTTCATCTTTGGCATTGTCTGGAATTTCTATATTGTTTAGATTATTTTTTCTTGATAGGTGTGAGGTGCAGGAACATTCTGTTTCCCTCTAACTTTGGCATTAATTCTACTTTTCCATAATCTTCCAACTCCTGTGCAAACTTGAGAAGCATAATTTCACCCTTCTCTTTGTATGCGATCGATCTTCCACGAAACTGAACATAAGCTTTCACTTTTGCTCCTTCTCCGAGGAATTTCATCGCATGTTTTACTTTGAAGTTGAAATCGTGTTCATCTGTATTCGGTCCAAAACGTATCTCTTTCAAAATACTTTTGGCAGTCTTTGCTTTTAGTTCTTTATCTTTTTTCTTTTTTTCGTAGAGAAATTTTTGGTACTCAATAACCTTACAGACTGGCGGATCGGCGGTCGGTACTATTTCAACCAGGTCTAAACCCTGCTCCTGCGCTAATTTCAGCCCATGATCGAGCGGAAATATTCCGGGTTCTACATTATCGCCAACAAGCCTGATTCTCTGCGCGAGAATCCTGCCATTGATTCGATGTTCATCTTCCCTTTTCTGAGGTCTGAATGGTCTTACAACACGTGGACCACGTGGACCCGGTGCGGGCTTTGGTCTGTAAAAATTAGCTATGAGTCACCTCCTTTCGGTTCGTTTAATTTATTTTGAATGTGATTAGTCAAGAACAGTTTGAAGATCGCTGATTTTCGATTGAATCTCGGCATTGATGGCTTTGATGAAGTCATCCAGACTCATCGAACCTTTATCTCCTTCACTGTGTTTCCTTACAGAAACGGTTCCCTCTTGTTGCTCTTTATCACCAACGATCAGTATATACGGTATCTTCCGGATCTCCGCGTCACGGATTTTCCGGCCGATTTTTTCATCCCTTTCGTCAATGAGGGTGCGAATATCGGCATTTGTAAGCACGTTAGCAACTTTTTTTGCAAAGTCAACATAGTTTTCGCTGATTGGGAGCACAATTACCTGATTCGGCGACAACCAAAGCGGGAAGTTTCCGGCACAATGTTCGATCAACAAAGCAATAAACCTTTCCATTGAACCAAAAGGTGCACGATGAATCATCACCGGACGATGTTTCTGATTATCGCTACCTGTATATTCAAGATCGAAACGCTCCGGTAGATTATAATCGACCTGTATCGTTCCAAGCTGCCATTTTCTGCCTAAGGCATCTTTCACCATAAAATCCAATTTCGGACCATAGAAAGCTGCCTCATCATATTCGATAACGGTCTTCAATCCTTTTTCTGCAGCCGCTTCGATAATCGCCTGTTCTGCCTTCACCCAATTTTCGTCAGAACCAATATATTTTGAGTGATCAGTCTGATGACGTAAAGATATCTGTGCTGTGAATTCGTTAAACTCTAAAGCGTTGAGAACCAACATCACAAGATCGATCACCTTCATGAATTCTTCCTTCACCTGATCGGGTCTGCAGAAGAGATGCGCGTCGTCTTGTGTGAAGCCCCGAACACGTGTTAATCCCGACAATTCGCCGCTTTGTTCATAGCGGTAAACAGTACCGAATTCTGCCAAACGAACCGGCAAATCTTTGTACGAATAAGGTCGACTTCTATAGATCTCACAGTGATGCGGACAGTTCATTGGTTTGAGAAAAAACTCCTCGCCTTCCTGTGGTGTTTTGATCGATTGAAAGGAATCTTTTCCGTATTTCTCGTAATGTCCTGAAGTAATGTAAAGCTCTTTGTTTCCGATATGCGGAGTTGCGACCTGCTGATAACCCATCTTTCGTTGAGCTTTTCTGAGGAACTGCTCTAACTGATCTCTCAGAAGCCATCCTTTCGGTAGCCACATTGGTAAACCGGCACCTACTTTTTCGGAGAAGGTGAAGAGCTCGAGTTCTTTGCCAAGCTTCCGGTGATCGCGTTTTTTCGCTTCTTCGAGAAGGGTTAAATATTCTGTTAAGTCTTTTTGTTTGGTGAAGGTGATGCCATAAATACGGGTGAGTTGCTTACCCTTATCATCGCCACGCCAGTATGCACCGGCGATATTCATCAACTTCACTGCTTTAATCCAACTGGTGTCGGGAATATGCGGTCCGCGACAGAGATCGGTGAAATTTCCCTGTGTGTAAAAGGTAATTGTTCCGTCTGTTAAATCTTTAAGAAGATCGAGTTTATATTCGTCTCCTTTTCGGGTGAAGAAATCGATTGCCTCTTCTTTCGACACTTCACGACGCACATAAGCGTTGGCAGTTCTTGCCAGCTCGATTATCTTATCTTCGATCTTTTTGAAATCGTCGGGCGTAATCTGTTTTCCACCTAAATCTACATCATAATAGAAACCATTATCAACCGGCGGACCAATACCAAACTTCACCCCGGGATAAAAAATCTCAAGTGCTTCAGCCATCAGATGTGCAGACGAATGCCAGAGAGTTGATTTACCGGTTGGATGTTCAACATTTAATAATTCAATCGTAGAATCCGCATTCACGGGGCGATTAAGATCCCATGTCTCTCCATTTATCTTTGCAATAATTATATTTCGGGCGAGTCCTTCGCTGATGCTTTTCGCAATCTGAAGCGGAGTAATTCCCGGCTCATAACTCCTGATATTTTTGTCGGGAAAAGTAATTTGTATCATTTGTGATTTTTCTTTTGCAGCCCGCAAAGGTAGTTAAAATCGGGCGAATAATTATACCCCTGAGAGAAGACTTGTGAATCTACTGATCCAACCTTCCGGATAGTATATTAAGTATTTATTTCATTCAGTCACCGGGACAATAATATTTTGCGAACCCGTTGTTTCAGAAAAATCTATCGGAATGCCACCCGCGACACGGATATGCCATGATGAAGTGTCGAATCCGGTCATGAATACATAGTATTGACCACATTTCAAACCGGAAACATTTACAAAAGCATCGCCTGTATTTCCGCCAATCACAAGATCGTAGTTCGATGGGGCTGGTCCCGGGAAATCAGGTGAATTGAATTTGATAAACAGACTATCGTGATAATTTGCAGTTCCGCATACTGGCACACCATGGTGCTGGGGACTAAGTTTCAGGGTTACATTCCCGCCGGTTCCTGCTTTGCAAGTTCCGCCCTTTCTACATCCACTCATCCCTGACGACGAGATCAGTGTTATCAACAATGCAACGAATAGTCCTGTCCTCATCATCCTGAAACCGTCATTATGTAAAGATACATTCGGCATTTCAAATATGGAAATAATCATCTAAAAATCATTCATTGAAATTACTTTTGTCGCTTCAAAACCCCGGCACTCCAACATGAATTTCAGGTTGTTTTCAATTTCCCTCTTTCTCCTCGCATGTCAATTCATGATGTCTGAATCTGCCTGTGCGCAGTTTAAATCTGCTACGATTGGTGTAAATGGACTTACGTGTTCCGCCTGCACCCGCTCTGTCGAGATAAGTCTTAGAAAACTTTCATTTGTAAAGGATGTTGAAATGAATCTCGAGCATACGGAGGGTAAAATTACTTTTGTTGAAAGTTCAGATGTTGATATCGAAAGTATTGCAAAAGCAGTTGTGAATGCGGGTTTTTCGGTTCGTTATCTTACAGCCAACTACCTTTTTCAGAATATTAGTGTAAAAAGCGGTTATTGTTACACTGACGCTAAGAATATTTTAAAATTCATTCTTGTTCCTGATAAACAACTTTTGGGCGAAACTGAAATCAAATTTATCGGGGCTGAATTTCTTTCAAGAAGTGAGTATAAAAAATTCAGGTCACTCCTGACAAGTGGATGCGATAATAAAGACAAAGTTGCATATTTTGTCACTTTATGAGAACCGTTTATATTATATTAATTTTTTGCTCGAATCTATCGCTCCCTCTTTTCTCACAAGAACTTTTTCCGCACAACGAACCCGCCAGTAATTTGCCGAAACATGTGCTGGGTATCAGATTATTTGATGAAACATATAATGAATTCGGCACACAACGAAATATGACGGCATTGCGTCTGATGTATGGTGTGTCGCCAAAATTATCGGTATATTTAACGAGTACCATTTCAAATCATCATTCGAAATATCTCCCTTCCGGTCTTGTGACGCATACACATTCGGGAAACGATACACTTTATCAGACGGGAACATTTCAGAGAGGAATTCATTATCCCGAAAGATTTAACGGTGCACATTTATTCGCAAAATATCGTTTTTTTACAGATGACGGGCAAAACAAACATTTCAGAATGGCTGCTTATGGTGAAGCTTCCTACAATAAGACCGCACACGATGAAACCGAACCCGAACTTCTTGATGATAACAGCGGTTTTGGCGGGGGACTGATTATTACCTATCTGATAAAACATTTTGCTGTTTCCCTGACTTCCGGAGCAATTATTCCTTCATCCTACAGCGAAGTCACACCCGATTTCTTCGGGGGTCAGCTCCATACTACACTTGGTTATGGGAGGGCACTTAAATATAATCTGTCTTTTGGTTATCTGTTATACCCAAGAAAATATAAAACATATAATGAAACGAATGTAAATGTATATATGGAAT
>JAHEYM010000157.1 GCA_023251595.1 Bacteroidota bacterium | reverse complement strand
ACAGAGTTGCTTAATAAACCAGAACACCTATCGAAGTCAAAAACATCTGCAATATTATTTGAGCCAACCCCAACTACCCCCAATTTATTGCCGCTTTTTGAGAATACCATTTGCCCTTGACTGCCACTTCCATTTGATAGAAACAGAGTACCAATATTCTGAAAATATGGACCACTAAACCCAGTCGGAGTTAACAAAAATTCAATAAATTTATTTGAATTGTGTGTAAATGATTGCTGATGTGTTAGTATCCACCAGTCACGCCCATTTGCATGTCTTACTGCGACTAATTTTTCAGCAAGAGTATCATTTATCAAAGAATTGCTTTTCGAAATACATCGGCCTCCTGGATATGAGTTGTCAATTACTGCATATTCCAAACCTCTCGTCGAAAACATGCTAAGCCGAATATCGATAAGATAATACTTCTGTGTATCTGAAATATCAGGGATAAAAAGGGTACCTTGTGTAATAGATGTGTGACTTAGGAGACTATCACCATTTAAAATAACATTGCTGGAAGAATTATGTATAGCCGAGTGCGAATCTGAAAAAGAACTATACGTTGTCCCAACTCCTCCAGCAGTAATATAGTACAATAGATTTCCATTATTGTCTGAGATCGAAGCGATGTTTTCGCCACTGCCTGCCCAGGTAGGTATGGTAAATACTGTTGGCAAACCCGTGTTAAAATCCATGCCCAGTGAGTCATTAATAACCCACACTTTGTCTCTATTTTGAGACGATGAAAGTCTCGGCAGTAAAATGCACATTCCAATAATAAGGAACTTGATCATTAATTTTCTCATTTCAAGAACAGATATTTATCATTACTTTGAAATAATTAATTTTCCTGAAACTACATCAGTTAATTTTGCAGAATAAATTGTGTAAAAATAAATACCGGGTCTAATCCACGAAATATCGATTTGAACTACGCCTTCATTTTTAATCAAATTTCTTGTCAGTACTAATCGTCCTAGTGCATCGGTCAAATTGATGGTCATCTCATTTTCACAGTTCATCTTGCATTCAAGAAAAACGCCTCCCGACGCCGGATTTGGAGAGAGATGGCAATCACAATTAACACGTGACTTCACATTTGGTTTTGAGTTTCTGTTTCCACCTCCCGGACATTCATCTGTCATTATAAGTTGATTGCCCATCAGAACTGAAATCATTCTCGCCTGAAACACCGCAGGGCCGAATTCTGAAGGACACTCGTTCGCAATTGTCATTACAGTCAAGGAATCTGAGTATGATAAACTATCCAAGTGATTAATATTAACTAGGTATATTCTATTAATATCCTTGGTATTCTGTTCAATCTGGTTTTGAGGATTTAACTCAAAATCTTCGTCTTCATGACCCCCTCCCGGCCTCCCCCAAATGGGGGAGGTGAAAACCGGACGGAGTTTATGTTGCACAATCTTATTCTTTTGTGATAATAAATTTTGCATTGCTCTGTACACCGTCTTTGCTAATGCTTTGCAAATAATATATGCCGGGTTTTAAATTCGTTTTAATAAATATTTTATTTTCCGAATTCGAAAAACTCTTTTTCTCATAATTCACTTCCTGCCCCAACAAATTAAATATTTTTACACATAATTTTTCTCCTCTGTTGTTTATTATTTTTATTGCAAACTCCCCATTATTCGGGTTTGGAAAAACATCAATCTCCTGTTTCGGTGGCCACCCCGCACGCGAAGAAACCGAAAGCGTATCGCAGGGGCTGCCCTCCAAAGCACCAAGGTTGTAGTTTGGCATGTTTGGGAGATCAAGAAAACATCTTTTCCCTCCCAAATAAAAGCTGTAAGGAATTAAGTTACAAGCAAGCCCAAGACTGTCAGGAGTATTAATTACTGAAAGATTCATATTAAAATTATTGTAAGTTGTGCTGTTCGAATTCCCGTAAACACTTGCAATATAAATTTTACCGTCTGGTCCAAGCATATGTCCCATAATTTTACTAGAATCATTTTGATCGCTCCAAACAATAACTCTCGATGATGGAATATTGCCAGAGGATAAATCGAATTGGAAAAGGCTGTCCCTATAGGAAGTGTAAAATTTTGTTCCATCTGGCGAGAATGAACATCCATAAAAGCCATATTCACTATAAGTACAATTACAAAGTTGCACCCAATTGCTAATAATTCCTGAACATCGATCAAAATCAAATAGGTCTGAAATTCCATTCGGGTATAAACCAGTTCCTACAACGCCTAACTTGTCGCCAGTTGGTGAGAAAATCAATTGACCTTGGTAACCCGAAGCCGGATTCCATTGGTAAAAGGTCCCGATATCCTGGGTGAAAGGTCCCAAAAAACCTGAATCAGTTAGCAATATTTCGACAAAAGTGTTCGTGTTCGAATGCGAGTATGGTGACGATGCCCTATGGGCTAAAATCCACCAATCCCTTCCATTTGCATGTCTAACGGCGGAAAGTTTCTCTGTAAGAGAATCAATGATTAAAATATCCCCTTTTGAGAGACATCTTCCACCTGTAGAATCATCTTGTATTATTGCAGAATATAGACCTGGTATTTCTGATGAATTAGTCCCGTTGTAACTTGTATACAACAAGATGTATTTCTGACTATCTGTTGGGAAGGGAAGGAAAAGAGTTCCTTGAGTTCGGCTCCGGTCACTTGAAATGCTATCTCCATTTGGAATAATATTTCCACTGACATTATAAATTGCCGAGTGATAATTGATAAAAGTTTGTGTGGAAGCCAATCCGCCAGCCCCAATATAAAATTTCAACTGACCTTGATTCGTGGATATGCATGCATAATTTTCGTCAAGACCGCTTAAAAAGTTTACATTAAATGAAACAGGAGAACTTATATTATTAAAATCTATTCCGACTGAATCGCCAAAAACCCAAATCCTGTCACGGTTTTGAGCCGCGACAGGATTTTGAATTGAGTATAGAACTATAATACAATTGATAACTGTAATTAATTTTAAATTCATAGTAATATTATTATTTAATTACTACAACCTTCCCCGAATTGATAATACTGTTATTTTCTGAATGAATTGTGTAAAAATAAACACCGGCATTAATATGATCTAGGGGTATCATGGTTGTCTCAAATATATTTTTTTGAGAGAGTACATTCCTGCCAAGTGGATCGGTGAGCGTGAGGATTAATTCTGTATTCGGATGTGTGTCGCACGAAATCTGAACGGTCAAACCGGCGGGATTAGGAATGAGTTTGCAGTTACAATCATAAAAATGCTTTTTAGAAGCTATCCTATTAGAATTGGAACAAGGTGATTCTATATAAGAACTATCATTATATTGCATAATTAATCTTGCAAGATAAACAGCAGGACCATCCCAATGAGGACATTTTGATGCTATATACGCAACTTCATTATAATCAGAATTTGATAAACTATCTAATTTATTAATATTATGCAGATATATCGAATTGATGGATTTGATATTCTCTTCGATCCAATTAGCCGGATCGAGAGATGCGTTCATCTCTATCGCAGACTCGATATACTCTCCATTAGGAACATTTCCATTACTATGAATAAATGCACTATCGATGGCAACTGAAATGTTTCTGATTGTTCCTATCTTCGATCCACTCATGCTATCAACCCATGCAATAATTATTGAATCAGAAGAATTTATGATTGACGTGTCTGATTTTGCAAGTAGATAATGTTCATAATTTCTTATCCAAATAAGCGTGTCACTCACTATGGAAGTGTCAATCACGGCACCGTGGAATGGTGGAGCGATTGGCCAACCACTCGGATTTGCACAATCAGGGGGCAGGTAAGTGAGGATGGGAGTATCAGTAATATTAATGGCACCTGAAAAATCGTTGTTTGAAGTGAAAGTATATGGTGTCAGGTTTCGTGTAATAAATTCTGAAACGCCCGGAGGTTGATTTGAAATGTTTTGTGAGAAGCAATCCGACATTAAATTATTATGCCAAGTATTATCCGAAACATAAGTGGGTGTTCCCTGTTGATAAATTTGCCCGGCATTATCTAACAGAAAACCATAATTAGAATTCCACATTTGATTCATTTTGATGACAGCACCGAGTTGATCCTCGTTACAAACGATTCCCCAATCTTGATTGTAAACATAGTTTGAACATAAATGTGGTGCAGTTCCAAATTCGACTGAAATACCTTCCATCTGTCCTAAAATACTTGCTCCATTCCAATCAACCGAATTAAAGGTTACATCCGGTGACTGACAATTTTCTATTGAGATGCCGTGCGCAGGCAGAATTGCGGGAACATGATTAGGAGAAGCACTTGCATCAAAATGTATATGATTATCATTTACAAATGGGGCATTTTCATTCGAGACCCTTATACCCTGATCCATATTAAAAATTTCATTTTTATGAATGGCAGTACCTCCGGGATTCACCGGACCGGCGCCGTCAAAGATTCCTGTTGAAACAGGACTCAAAGTCATGATATTTTGTTCAATGTTAAGACTCGTTGTACTGTGATTAAGAATTGTCGCTATTCCAAAATATTGTATATCGGGGCAAGTAAAAACGTTAAAGAAAATATTTATATAATCTAGTGCATCCCTGAGAAAAATGCCGTCAAGTACCATTTCATCAAATGTGTTTTGTTGGATATCGAACGAACTTGCAGCATGTTGAGAGTAAATACCGACGTTCAAAGCTAAAAATGCGTTCCATGAGTCTGGGTTCACAGTTCCAAAATTTGAACCCACGTATAGTTGATAAGCACCTGAATAATCACCATAATCATATATTCCAATTGCATTTTTCAAATTTTGGATATCATTATTTACAACTGAAACATTCGATTTACGCACAAAAATTCCTTCAACCGAAAACTCTTTGATCGTATTTCTATAACCACTCCAGGAGTCGTCACCAATTAAAACTTCTGAACTGTTTCCGATCGCGATTGCACAAACTGTAAGTGCCCCTGCATAAGGTGCTATTAAATAAGGATATGGACAATGAAAAAGTGTGTTTCTTACCCACCCCGGAAATGGAGTTTGAGTTGCATTTGCGAGAGATATATGTACATAATTCGCCTTGAATTCGGCATCATCGATTTGAAAATCACCTCCGTTTGGAGAAGAAATTGCAAATTTGGCGTGCTCTATTATACAACCACCTAACGCTCCGCTGTTAATAATCAGGTGGCTGTTGATTGCAGAAAGTTCTATAGATTCCCACATATAATCGCAACAGTTACTCAATCTCGATCCATTTGTGATTGTAAGCGTCTTACCTGCATTGATAATAATTTTTGCATCGGCTCCCAAAAGTACGTGTTGATTATCGATTATAAAATCTTCATCAACTGTAAAAACACAATTAATAATCACTGCTCCTATTGTATTATTTGTTCCATCAATATAAAATTGTCCGCCGTGATTTGTCGCCCACCATGTGGCCGTTTGATTTGTCAAATCAGGAAGTGCCCACCATGCGAGACCGGGCGGGCGACAACAACATGATGTACTCGAAATGGTGGCAGTAGATGTGATGCTGCAACCAAGCCCATCCGTTACGGTCACCGTATAGGTTGAACCACCTGACAATGCAGTAGCTGTGCATGTACCAGAGGTCGTATATGATTGTGCCGGTGAAGTTGACCAATCGTAGGTAAATATAGGCCCGCTCCCACCACTCGCAATGGCAAACCCGACTGCATTACCACCAGAAAGATTACAGGTTGAATTTTGACAATCCGGAAGCATAGTAAAATTAACAATTATTGGTGGATCGCTTAAAACCGGAGCCCAACCAGTAGCGGTACAATTATTTGCATCGGTGACCGTAACTGTGTAAGTACCACTCGAAAGACTCGTCGCGGTTAATGAAGTTTGGGGTGTTGGAGAAGTGCTCCAAGAGTATGTATAACCACCAAAGCCTCCAAGACCATTTCCAGATAAAGCATTTGGGTCTTCATTGATATAGGCTTCCCCAAGTGTTCCATTTGATTGACAGTAAGGATCTGCGTCTACAGTAAATGAAAGCGCAGGGTATATCGGCACCGATATCGGAAAAATCACCGGCGGACAAACTCCGTTATCAACCGTAACTGTATATGTACCGGCTGGCACGGTTACGCTTGAGCTTGTTCCCAATGGGGGGGAGCTCGGGCTCCAGCTATAATTGAAAGGTCCGGTTCCGGAAGCAATAGCAGTAATTACAGAAGTTGCATTGGGATCGCCTGAGCAGATTGGAGTTGCGGTGGCGGTTACTGCTGCGGTTCCAGCAAGTGTGACGGTCGCAGTAGCAGTTCCTGTACAGCCAAGTGCGTCGACAACCGTTACCGTATAAGTTATGCCCGTTCCATTACTGGGTAAATTTATAGCTGTGATGGTGTTTTGAGCCGGGCTCGAACTCCATGAATATGTATATGCACCTGTACCTCCGAGACCATTACCGTTATTAGCGGTTGGATCTTCAATAATATATGCCGAACCTGTATTTGGGAGCCCTGACCAACAGTCGAAATATCCTTGTGCCGTGAATGAAAGTGGCGGGTCGATAACTGGAGTACAAACTATTATTGTTGTGGCACATTGCGGCAGTGGATTACTCAAATCTGTAACTGTACATGTATATGTACCGGCACCGACCTGAATAGAGGATGTTGTTGCACCGCCCGGACTCCATAAATATGAAAATGGACCCATGGGATTCGGGCAGGTTGGACAGTTCGGAATTTGTGGTCCTAAACCACTAATGATATTCTGTTCATCGATCGCGATCGTGACTGTCTGTCCGTCACATGCCTGTTCTGTCTTCCACGGCACTTGCGGTGGACCCCATATATGAGGATACACATAATCAATTAGAGCGGTAGGATTGCAAAGCCCCCAATCATTTATTGATGCAGTATAGATACCTGGTGCCGGGTATATGTATCCTTCAGGGAAACTTGAAGGGGAGAGAACGATTGTACCACCGGTGTAATTTCCGGATATATCAGGATTTACCTGATACCATCCGTTAGGTGAAGGTGGTGTATATACACCTTGAACACCCCAAACTCCATTTAAATCCGTTCCGTAAAATGAAACTTCATCACCGACACAGAAATCAGTTTGAGGAAATTGAGGCGATATCGTATACATATATAAATGGCTGCTGATAGGAGGAGTACCCAAATATATATGTATTACGAACGGTGGTGAATCACACACCTGCCCGGTACAGGGATTTGTAACACGTGCAACGACATTATATACATTTATATAATTTGGTGCGATAATCCATGCCGCGGTTGCAGAAAAATTGAGGCAACTATTCGCCGGAAGAATTCCCGAACTAGGTATTGGGTATGTCGTTCCTTGCTGGGTGTTCACAAACCATTCGACTGTAGCTCCGGGGCAGGAACTCAAGGTGGCTAAGAAGCCAGATTCAAGACAAAATACCGCGTCAAAATCGATACAACTGTGAATACAGCCGTCATCACCCTGTCGTGACTCCTGACAGTATGATGTGATATGAAGTGGATTTGGATTAGGATAGCCGCAATCACCAGCAGGCGGGGAAGAAGTCGTCAAGCAGATATATGCAGGCGGGTCGCAACCACCTGTTATATTCAATACGATACCGAGATAACTGACATGATTAAAGCAAGTGGGGCAGTTCAGGTAATTAGATCGATTAAGTTTCATGTAATAAGTCTGACCGATAGTGAGTCCGGTGAGGGTTAGTGGAGGTGGTAAAATTCCATCGTCATTCGTGTTCACCTGGTGACTGACTAAACTGAGGTTGGCACAATCATCGGTATAAATATTAATTTCGGCAATTTCATTGTAAGTAATAGCAGGTATGTCTAGGGGAAGGACAGGCATTGCAAGATAATAAACAACAGATGTTGTTTGTGGAATAAAACTTAACCAAAGCACCGAATCGGCAATTGCAAAATCGCTGGTAGTATAATTGGCACTTACTGATAATGACAGAGGGAACTCACAACTGCTCCCATCATTCGGATTAAGTCCCGCCAAAAACATATAACTCGAAGTGCTCGCCTTCGCAGTAAACCCCGGCATCAACGTCACCGACCGTTTCGCCAAAAACTGCACATCCGAAACCCCATCTATCATCACCGCCTGCGAGGTGTCTTGGGGAGAAATTATATCTCCCGAAGAGTGAAATGTTTCAGAATGATTATTCCAGTTCACACCCTGAATAATCAGTGTGTCGTTTTGTTGTCCTCTTGCAGCGGAGAATAGCATGAAGACAAATATAGAGAGAATTATTGAGGTTTTCATGTTGAAGAGTTGAAAGGTTGAAGAGTTGAAAGGTTGATAAGTTGAAGAGTTGATAAGTTGAAGGGTTTTCTCCTCCCCCACTTTTGGGGG
>JAHEYM010000156.1:6835-8368 GCA_023251595.1 Bacteroidota bacterium | reverse complement strand
GTTGTTAACTATTTTATTGTAAATCACAAGATGACCATGGTAGTTGACAACGGTTCTGAAAACCTTACGGTTGGTGTGTTCGATCACTTCATCTGTGATCCCCTCCGGATAATTTTTATTGGTTGGATTATCCAGATCATTAGACTCTTCTTTCGTGGTATTTGTTTGAACAGGATGATAAGTATTGTCTTTTGTAACCTGAACGGTTTGGTGAGAATCTTTTATAACCTGAACTTCCGGGGTGTCAGGAGTGAAAGTTTGGGTGAGAACTGGTTTTATTCCTGTATCCGCAACAAGATTGACATGTGGATTTTCGTTGGCGGAATCGATAGAATCTTTCGATTGATTTAATGGTGTGATTGTGACGGTATTTGTTTTATCAGGAACCGAAGCGACTTTTGGCAAAACTTCACCATAATCAAATTTCTTGAGTTCCGGATGGAATCCGATTTTCAACATCGGTTCCATATACATGGTAGCTGTTTTACCTTCCATGTGTTGTAGGACAGATACATTTAATATCATCTCGTAGGCACCGGTCTTATAATTTTCGGGAACAACAGTATTAAACTTAAGAAGTTTTGTCACCAAACCTTCCTTCTTTATTGTGACAATGTATTCCGATCCGAAAACGAGGTTAATATTAAAGTGCCCACTTCCGGTCGATTTGACTTGATTAAAATACTTTCCATCTTTGGTAACTTCTATCACAGCAGCGACAACGGGTTCTTTTCCAAGACTGATAATACCGCTAACTTGCAAGGAACCGGGGATGAGTGACTTTGGTTTTTGGGAAAAAATTATCCCGGGAAGAGAAAATAACAATAAACCGACTAAAAATAGCTTTTTCACTTGTCCTTCAATGTATTAAGTACCAGATATCCCCCCGAAACGAAATTTTATCTTGTTAGTTACGACAAGTTTTATTCAAATCTTACAGATAGATTACAATAGCTTTGCTCTCATATAGTTAACCACCAAATCTCAATTTTTAAAAATTTCTGATGCCATTGTGAGTGCATTTACAAGAGCTACACTATTGATTGTAGAAACTTCACCCGAAAATACAGCCAACAAATTTTCCGTAGCGACATTTCCAACAAGATCATCTCCTGCCATCGGACAACCACCAAAACCTTTCATTGCTGAATCAAATCTTCTGCAACCTTCACTATATGCAGCATCTATCTTTTCTCTCCATGACTCTGATCTTGAATGAAAATGCGCACCAAATTCTACATTGGTGAACGCCGGAATAAGTGAAGAATAGAGGATTTTAATCTTCGAAGGGTCTGCGACTCCGACTGTATCAGCAAGGGCAATCGTTTTGATTCCGATATTTACCATCTCCTGAACCCAGCGACCGACGATTTCTTCATTCCATTCATCACCATAAGGATTTCCAAATGCCATTGAGATGTAAATGACTAATTCGCGGTTTTTGGACACGCAAAGTTCCTGAATCTTTTTTACAGTATCCAAAGATTCTTCGATTTTTGAATTCGTGTTACGAACCTGAAATGTTTCAGAAAT
>JAHEYM010000156.1:0-6825 GCA_023251595.1 Bacteroidota bacterium | reverse complement strand
AATCCAAGATAGTCAATGACAGGAAAATGCAATGCATCCTCAGCTCCACGCAGGTTCGCTATGATCGCAAGGAGTTTGGTTTTTGTGTTTGAAGTGTCAATTTTCGAAAGAACTTCTGCGGTATCTTTCAACTGAGGAATTGCTTTTGCTGAAACAAAACTTCCGCAATCGAGTGTGTCGAAGCCAACTTTAAGAAGTGTGTTAAGATACTCCACTTTGGTTTCTGTCGGGATGAATTCATGCATCCCTTGCATGGCATCTCTCGGACATTCAATAATTTTCACCATAAACAGATTACAAACTTATTGAACAGCCAATTCTTGACGAATCACAGTATTGGGTGTCACAATTCTTAAATAATAGATCCCTTTTGCCCATTTAGAAACGTCCACGCTTGTTTGAAACTCCCCACTGTGCGCATAGATCGATTTTCTAAACAACAGTTTTGCATCCGTTGTATATGCCTCAAGTTGGAAGGAACAAGCATTTTTCAGTTGAAGTGTGAGGAGTGTTTGACCGAAGGCAGGATTTGGAAAGATTTCGAATGAACCTACATCAACCGTTTCATTCAATCCCTGAGGATTTACATAAACTGATAGAGAAGTTGAACTGCAACCATTCACACCGGTAACTGTAACCGAGTAATTCCCCGCCTGCAAAACTGTATATGTAACAAAAGTTGCATTCGGAATCGGAATACCATTCAGATTCCATTGATTCGAAGAAGGTGAGTTCGATGTCAAAAGCATGCCCACCTGTGTGATCGTAGGCATAGGCGGTGCAGGCAAAACCACAACTTGTGCCGGAACCGAAGTAGCTGAACTACAACCCAAACTATCAAGATACTGAAGTGTGTAATTCCCGGAACTGTAAACTGTAACACTTTGTGTCGTTGCACCGGTCGACCATAAATAGGCGAATGATGGATTTGTACTTAATTGAACACTGTCACCTTGACAGAATTGAAGAGGTCCCGACGAAGTAATTGTTGGTGTGGAAGGAAGTTGATCCACAATCACAGAAACAGTTTGAGATATATCATAACACCCGTTTGCATCAGTAACTTTTACATAGAAATTTCCAGTCGAATTAACTGTTATTGATTGAGTAGTCATCATGTTTGACCAAAGATATGAGGTGCCGGCACTCGAAGTTAAAACAACATTTCCACCCTGGCAGAAAGCGGTTGGTCCGCTTGCACTAATCGATGCTGTCGGAAGTGGGAAAACCGTTACAGAAACCGGATTTGAAATCATAAGACAACCGGATGAATTCGTGACCGATACGGAATAAACTCCCGAAGAACTCACTACTAAATCCTGAGTTGTAGCTCCTGTACTCCAAAGATAAGATGAGCCGGAATCAGCCAATAAAGTGACACTACCACCTGCACAAAAACTGAGTGAACCTACCACGGTAATGTTTAAAGAAGGAGCCGGATTTACGCTCACAGTGAAATCATAAACAGGTCCGACGCAACCATGAAGGGAAATTGCCCGAACCCAATACGAAGTTGTTGTTGTCGGATTCAAAGTGACAGAACTTGTTGTTTCACCGGTGCTCCAAAGATAAGATGATCCGCCACTTGAGGTGAGTGTTGTGGATTGTCCATTGCAGATTGAAGTGTTACCGGTCACGAGAATTGAGGGAACCGGATCAACGTGAATTGTCAAATTATAAACTGCTGATAATCCACAACAAGCAGAAATTGTTTGAAGTGACACATTATATGTTCCGGCAGAATTAAGGATCACATTATTAATATCGTGAAACCCCGGACCATTATAAACAGAAGGTGAAAAAGCACCATTGAAATTCCAATTATAATTATCTGCTGCAACAGACGAAGAAAAACTTGCAGTATCGCCCAAACAATAAGAAGTATCTGAGGTGGCGATAACAGGGGCGAAAATGCCCGCATTATTTATGATATTGACGAAGTCGGTGAAATAATATGGCGTTCCATCGATGTTTAGTGTGATGGTACTGAAACCGATCGAACTATAAATTACGGGAGCCGGATTAGCAGTCGTTCCTGTTGAGGGCGTTGAGTTCGCACCGAAATCCCAGAGAAAGGTTGTTCCTGGGGAAGTTGTCGAAAATGATACAGTATTGGCGGTACAACCACCATTTGTAACATGAATAACAGGTTCCGCGACTGAATAAACATTTGAATTTATGTAATTCGCTCCATTGTAATATGAAGCCATACTCACACCTGCTTGTCCGTCACCGCCATTTCCTCCATTGCCACCATTTCCGCCAGCTCCTCCGGTACCACCATTTCCATGATCACAGTTATTTCTAATACCATAACCGCCATTTCCGCCAATTCCTCCGGAACCACCGGCACCGCCTATTCCACCTGCACCGGCAAGACCGGGATTAATGATACAATCTCTTATATTTCCATTATTTCCATTATTATTCGCGAATACTCCGAAAGAAGCGCCTCCACCGCTTGCACCTGTACCTCCTGTGCCAGGAGATGCTCCTCCACCTCCGCCACCGCCGCCGGCACCGGAATCCGACCAATCTCCTAAAATACCCCAGTCATTATTCTGACCACCGCCGCCACCGCCACAGCCGCCGCCGGTTCCATTAGTTCCGCCTGTTGCATTCCCACCGAAACCACCTGGAACAAAAAAACCACCCGTTACAGTCCATGCAGAACCCGGAGTCCCTCCTGTTCCATTTAAACCATTTGCACCATTTGATCCATTCGCACCATCCATTGATGGAGGGGCATCACAACCGTTTGAGTAGTCGGTCGTTCCAACAGCACCAATTCCACCCGCACCACCCGGACCGATGCCAGCTACTCCTGTCTCACCATTATCGAAACCGTTTAAGAAGTCATTCTGATGCCAACCACCAAATCCACCTCTTCCACCTGAATTTCCGATGGGTGATGTCCCTCCACCTCCACCTGCATTGTTTCCGGAACAATCGTTGCAACCGGCTTGACCATCGGCACCTATTCCTCCATTTTGTCCAATGAGACCGGGAGATCCGTTAAGTCCACCGGTGGCATTGCCGATGTTAATCTTGCAACGAACAATATCGTAACCTGAACAGTTGTCCATATAAATACCATAAGTTGACATACTGTTCCCTGTTGCATTTGCGACATTTATTGTGAGATCCTGAAACCTGAATCCGGATGCATTCTGCACGACAAAAGCCACGAGTCGTTCCGGATTGTGAAGCGGATTTAAAGCGTCTCTATTGATGAGAGTTATCTGAGAATTGGATTTTTGCCACGTAACAGGATCGAAACCGCCTTCCAGAACCACACCTTGTCCGACTATTAATTCATTAGAGATTGGATAAACCCCTGTCGCAAGTCTCAGCGTAACATTGCTATTTAGATTCAAAGCATTTTGCAGACTGGACGGATTTGTGGGTGTCCCGCTTCCTGTTCCGGAAGGAGTTACATACAACACGTTGCATGTAGAAGCGATGTTTGGAGGTTGAGTATTTCCTCCGAAAGCGAAAATAGAAATCCGGATAAAAAGAAATAAGCAAAAGTTCTTAATGATAGCAGGGCTTCTGAATGATTGTTTCATGATGAGTATGGTATTAAAATCAGTTCAATTCCTGAGAGCAATATTAAGGAAAAATCAGCTTATATTATTATTATTTTTTAAGGTTGACACTTTTCTTCAAAACCTTTAGTTTTGTATAATATTTCAATCTGAAATATTTATATTATTCACATTTTAAAACAACCAAAATCATGAAAAAAACCACACTCTGTTTTGCGATTTGTGCGCTGTCGATCACTGCTTTTTCCCAAAGTGACGATACTTTTAAACCAGTTAAGGGAAACAAAGTGATCACCATGAATCTCTCAGGACTCTCCGTTCTGGCCCTCAACTCACCCACCGATCCCCTCAATGCAGTGCAGGTACTCAACTTTCGTTATTTTATTTCTGACAAAGTAGATTTAAGACTTGATCTTGGTTTCACGACCCAAACAACGAATCTGACTTCAAAAAACGATACCGCCGGGGGTGTTCCTCTCGTCGAAACCACCAACAAAGACGCCAAATCTGCTTTGTCTCTCGGGCTTGGAGCGGAGAAGCACATTGCAACAGAGTATAATCGGATTGATCCATTTTTTGGTGGTGGTATTTACCTTACCACTATTGGAAAAAATACAGTAACAGCAACCAATAAAACAACCCTGGCAAATGGCAATTATACCGATAGTAAAACCATTACGGTAAATCCGGGTGGTTTGGCGATAGCATTTCAGGCAAATATGGGTTTCTTCTGGTATTTTGCTGCTAATTTAGCAATCGGCGGAGAATATGGGTTCGGATATGCAACGGGTAGTCAGGGTGGTGACAAAGTAGTAACGGCAAATTCTACCAGTTCGACCGGCGGAGTTGTAACCGTTAATCCCCAAACAATAACAACAACCACAGTCAAAGCCTCATTAAGCGGTTTTAAAACTCAGAACAACGGCTCCATTATCATTCTGATTAAATTCTAATATCGTACCTGTAAATTTGTTTTAATTTCCTATGGACATTAAATCTGATGTCCATAGGAAATTAAAATATTTAAGGATAGTATCTCTAAATTTTTTTCCTATGCAGGAATCTGATTAATTCAAACTCATTACCTTCTAAGGCTATTCCTAATCTTTTTAGTATCTTTTTCTAAAGACTTGTCGATCCGCACAATCATTTTAAACTCTTGAGAAATTTTTCAGTATTCAGAAATTTGCCCGTGCGACCGGAGCGGATCGCAATTGCCAAACCTGCATCTTCCATTTCTTCCTCAGTTAAGACTTTCGACTTCATGCCCATCTGTTTGGCAAGTTCGAGGAGAAGTTGTAACGACTTCGCTGAACTTCCGGATATGACTGCGCTTTTCATTTTGATTCAATTAGTCAGCAAGGATATTATATTTCAGGAACTTAGTCAAATCCATTTCGTTCACTTCATGGGTTCAGTTTTCCTGAACTGAATCAACAACTCATTAATAGCTTTCGGCAAGAAATATTGGAACACGTTGAAATACATGTCTATTGAAACATCCATATCTGCAAAACATTTATCACCATTAATTTTTGACAGATCCTGATTATATATATCAAAGTTCAAAATTAGTCGGGTATTATTATCCAACCTGGTACCCGGCACCATTTCGAGTTTATTCAGAAATAAGACATAATTAAAGTTGTATTTTCCGGTCATCTGTTTTAGTTGTATTGAATCGAGACTGTCAACAATACAACCATAATATTTCAATGTTCGTCGACTGTCATTCATCAAAATCATTTTCCCATAACCTTTGCTTTTTTCAATTCTTTTTTGAACCGTTGATGTCATCTGATCAGAATATTGCAAGCTGTCTTTATTAAATGAGGTTTGTTTAAATTCATCAAAATTCTGAACTTTAAAATTCGGGAAATTATTTTTCAGATTATCTTCCATTAAATTTAAAATGAACTTCTTTGCTGAGTCCGGTTGAACTTTATTATATTGAAGCATCGAACGAATTTCTCTGTCGAATACAATGGCTTCAGCTTTAATCGGAAATAACAGAATAGACGAATCCTTTTGAGCAAATGATTTCAAGGAAATGAGTGTTATTAATATATTAAAAAAACATTTCATTTAATAAGATCGGAGTCGATGACATCGAGCGTACTATCGATTGGTGGTGGAGCTGAGTCGACATCTTCGAGATCGACTAAAAGGGGTTCCATCTTAGAATATTTTTTGATTACATTTACGGTAACAATTGCAAGCGGGATAGCCAATAGTTCACTAACTATATGCGCAATCGTATCGTTCATCAAATTCTGAACTGATTTCGCACTCCCGCCCAATGTTAAAGTAGAATTCGCGACAATGTTAGAAAAGATCCAAAGAGACCACCACCCTCCGAGAAAACCAAAAGATTTAATTGTTTCATAATTAGAAACCTTTTCTTCGAGCAAACGGTCTGTTTTTTCAAACATCTCTTTCATAATCTGATATGGTCTGTACAAATTCATGATAGGAACAAACCAACAGCCGGCAGCCCATCCTTCTTTGTCGGATAAAGGTTTCACCCGAAAATGAAGATTATAAAAAGCCCGGCGAAACCATTGAATAAACGAAACCCCGGAAGCGACATAAGCCATTATATACAGAAGTGCAATAATTTGTTGCCGACTCTGATTAGATTGAGCAGCTTCGTGTGTAATTCCGCCGCCATAGCGGGCGCTGGATAACAATTGATATTGAAAATAGTTTGAAACAAGGGCAAGCATTTCTATTCCCAATACCACCCATACAAGTGATATTGCGGTTTTTGCTCTTTGATCGTTTGGTTTGAGGTACGCCATCGTTGATTTAGTTTTGAGAACTTAAAATTATTTTAATGCCTTTTGTTTTTCTTTGATTTTATCTAACAATGCAGCGGTTTCTTTGAAATCTTTCTTTTTCTTTTTTGCAAGTTCGAGGGCTTGTGTTAAGTTGGCTTTACGGAATACTATGCTGGTGTCGGAAGCAAATGTATTAACTGTGAGTATTAATAGAACTGAAATTGTTAGAAGGAAGTTTGTTTTCATTGGAGGATCATTTATTGCTGACCATCAATGCAAATCTACGTAAAGTTATTTCATTCGTGAAATCGTCCTGTATTCCCTTTTTGGACACCTCCGATAAATTGAAAAATTTAAACAGCCTAAATTGCTCCTCCTTTTTAATCAATCACTTTTTGTGTTTCGTGTTTGATAAGGCTTGCCTCACGCCTCAAACCTTATTACCTTAGTAACATTGGAAATGCACTAAAAACTCAAACCTTATTACCTTATTTGAA
>JAHEYM010000155.1 GCA_023251595.1 Bacteroidota bacterium | reverse complement strand
GCTCTATGAAACTTGCGCGCATCAACTCTTTTTTCGCACCACTTATGATGGTACTGATTGGTCTGAGTATAATATTGACATTGTATATAGGTGGAATTGAATCTTTCAAAGGAAACATTACTGCCGGAAATATTGCTGAATTTATAATATATGTGAACCTGCTTACATGGCCGGTTACAGCTTTAGGTTGGGTAACTTCTATTATTCAGCGGGCGGCGGCATCTCAACAAAGAATCAACGAATTTTTAGAAACGAAACCAACTATTAGTACTCCTACTCCCTTCTCCATTGGGAGAAGGGCCGGGGATGAGGGTGTTGTGAGCGCGACCGGGGATGAGGGTGTTGGGAGAAGGGAGTTGGAATTCATCAATGTCAGTTACAGGTATCCGGGAACGGGAATTCTCGCTATTGATAATATTTCTTTCACCCTGAAAACGGGTCATTCGTTGGGAATTATCGGTAAGACCGGTTCAGGAAAATCTACTATCGCATGGCTGATGGCGAGAATGATGGATCCTGATTCGGGTGAAGTGAAGATGGACGGATTAAATATGAAACAATTCAATCTGAATGAATTACGCAGTTTTTCGGGACTCGTACCTCAGGATACTTTTCTTTTTTCAGACACCATCGCAAATAATATAGGATTTGGTTTGCTATCAGAGAAAATTTCACCTAACGAGCGAATTTCAGCAATAGAAGAAGCAGCGAAGATGGCATGTATACATGAAAACATAATGGAATTTCCGGCAAAATATGAAACGCGAATCGGGGAAAGAGGTATCATGCTTTCGGGCGGACAAAAACAACGTATCTCAATTGCACGGGCATTAATACGAAAACCACATATTTTAATATTTGATGATTGTTTATCAGCTGTAGATATACAGACAGAAGCTGAAATTCTCGGAAATGTACAGAAAATGATGAGCGAGCGCACGCTGGTTCTTATAAGTCACAGAGTATCAGCGGTTAAAACAACAGATCACATTATTGTAATTGACGAGGGTCAGATTAAAGAACAGGGTAAACACGAAGCGCTTATTGGCAAAAGTGGAATATATTCTACGTTATTTAAACAACAACAATTGGATTCAGAAATATTTTCCTGAAAATGATATGATATATTAGGAAATGTTATAAATTTGCTTCATTATTTGAAACTAATAATTTCAATCTTATGGAGGATTACGATCATAAGGAGCCGGGTGAAGTCTTTTCGCGGGTGGTCAAAGCAGGAAAAAGAACCTATTTTTTTGATGTAAAAAAAACACGTACCGACGATTTGTTTGTATGTATTACAGAGAGCAAAAAAAGATTTGACGAAACCGGTTATTTTTATGAAAAACATAAAGTATTTCTATATAAAGATGATTTTGAAAAATTCATCGCCAGTTTGACAACAGTGATTGATTATATAAAAACGAGCCGTCCCGAGCCTACGTATCTGCAACAACTAAGAATGGATCCAAATCATCCTGCTAATTTTAATCATCAGCAAAATCATCAGGATCATCAACAAAATCATACGCCTGATCCACCCCACCCTGAGCAAAAAAAAGATTTTGATTTTGAAGATTTGAATTTTTAAGTGTAAGTGATAAGTAGTCAGTAGTCAGTGGTGAGTATTTAGTAGTAAAAAGTGGTGAATAAATTTATTTGTATTTTAACTCTTTTTTTCTTTTCTATTCATTCGATTGATTTAATAGCTCAGCATCGCGATTCAGTAAGATATGAGCATCATACATGTATAACCACTTTTGATTCGCTGGCAGGAAAGGAGATCTATTTAATTACGGACCCGATGCCGGAATTTCCGGGAGGAATTCAAAAGATGAAATATTTTATTGATGAAAATATTCCATGGACGAAAGAAGGTGATCCAATTACGGGAATTGTCTTTATTTCATGTATTGTTGAAGCGGATGGAACGTTAACCAATGTTCGGGTTAAAAAAGGAATAACCGAAGGCACAGATCGGGAAGCACTATATGTAATAAAGCAAATGCCAAAATGGATTCCGGGAAAGTGTGAAGACAAAAAAGTTCCGGTGTTGATCAGTATTCCTGTTAAGTTCGGATTACACTAATTTAATGAGAGTTTTAGCTAATTTCGACTCAATTCATCGTGCAAAACACACCCCTGACCCCTCTCGAGAGGGGAATATTTTGCTTTTATTAAATGCCAATAACAGCTAAAACTAATTTTATTTCTATATATTTAATTCGTGCTAATTTGTGAAATTCGTGTCTATGGAAGTTTTTGTTGAAACCGAACGACTTATTTTAAGAGAAATAATTCCTGGTGATGTGGAAGGAATGTTTGAATTAGATTCAGATAAGGAAGTACATAAGTATCTGGGGAATAAACCTGTCACATCGATTGAAGAAAGCCGAAAGACAATTGAATTTGTCAGACAACAATATATTGAAAATGGAATCGGCAGATCGGCAATTATAGAAAAAGCTACAAATTCATTCGTAGGTTGGACCGGACTTAAATTAGTTAAAGAAACTGTTAATAAACACACAAACTTTTATGATTTAGGGTATAGACTTATAAGAAAATATTGGGGAAAAGGGTATGCTACAGAATCAGCGCTCGCTTCGGTTAAATATGGCTTTCAAACCATTAATCTAAGTGAAATTATAGGAATGGCGGATATTCGTAACTTTGCATCGCAAAATGTTTTAGAAAAATCAGGGTTGAAATTTATTGAAACCTTCGACAGAGAAGGAGTTCTCCATAACTGGTTCAGTATATTGAGGGAGGAATGACAGAAAAAATTGAATTAGTTCGTAGTGGTGAAGATTATTTTAATCGTCTTCTTCGGATGATTTCCGAATCAAAAAAGGAGATTCATTTACAAACCTATATTTTTCAAAACGATGCTACTGGAAGTGCAGTAGCAAATGCTCTTAAGAATGCTGCTTCCCGAAAAGTAAAGGTTTTTCTTCTGCTTGATGCGTATGGTTCGGCGTCCCTATCAAGAAAATTTATACATGATTTGATTCAGCATGGAATAAATATTCGTTTTTTCTCACCATTTTTTTCACGCAGCAATTTTTATATCGGTAGAAGATTGCATCATAAGGTAATTGTTGCGGATGGTGAGATTGCATTGATTGGCGGAATAAATATATCCAACAAATATCATGGAACGGAATCGAAAGATCCCTGGCTTGATTATGCAATTCAAATCAACAGCAATGCTGTAGCTGTTCATTTACAGCGAAAATGCAGAAATTTTTATTTAAAGAGGAAGCGATCCCGACGTAATAAACCATACATACTCGCTTTTGGAGGCGAAAATATTTCATTGAGGATTATTCAGAATGATTGGCTGAAAAGAAAAAGCGAAATTCGAAACGCTTATTTTCACGAAATCAGGAACGCAAAAAAAGAAATCATCCTTATTGGAAGTTATTTTTTACCGGGACGGCGACTATCTAACATATTAAAAAAAGCAGCAAAAAGAGGAGTAACCATTAAACTTATTCTTGCCGGAATTTCAGATGTTCCTTTCGTGCGTCGTGCGACGTGTTTTCTGTATTCTACACTTCTTAGATCCAATATAGAATTGTACGAATGGAACTATTCAATACTACATGGCAAAGCAGCAGTTATTGACGGAGAATGGACTACAATCGGATCATTTAATCTGAATCATTTGAGTTCTTACGGCTCCATAGAAATGAATGTGGAAGTGAAGTCAACAGGTTTTTCCGGAATTCTGAATACTGAACTGGAAAAAGTAATTTTTCAATGCGAAAGAGTAACAGAAAATACCCTTCGAACCAGAAAAGGAATTTTTACAAATATTATTAATTGGTTTTCTTACAGACTATGCAGGGTTGCAGCCATTATGGTGACCTATATTCCGTATAAATAAGCTATATTATTGCACGAGTTATTTTGTCAGTTTTTGATATGACAATTATCATAGCTGCTCGGAAAGGACTTTCGTAGGTTTGATTATCAGATTACCGACACTCTTTTGAAAAGAGAAATGAACAATAAGATTAAAACAAATTATCTGCCTGAGATAGCTGCTCTGATGTTTGGCAGAGCAAAACCCGCATTGGTTGCGGTAAATCTGACAAATCAGTGCAATCAAAATTGCATATATTGTGAAATTGGTCAATCACATACCGCAGCGGGTAGAACGGCTTTGACATTTGAGGACCTTATCTGGATTCTTGATGAAATGCATAAAAATAAAATGCATAGAATCGCGATCTGTGGAGGAGAGCCCTTTTTATTTGATGGATTGATTGATATTATTCAGTATGCCCAAACAAAAAATATTAAATGTGCGATCACAACAAATGGCATGACGATTCACAAACTTACAGAAAAGGACCTGCGGATTATTAAAGAAAGTGAGACGGAAATAAATATATCGATCGATTCTTTCGACGCTGCTATTCAATCTAAAACGCGAGGCACAGCAGCATCTCTTCCAAACGCGTTAAAATCATTATATAAATTAAGAGAATACGAAATACAGGCAACTGTACTGACCGTAATTTCCAAATATAATTATCAGAATTTATATAAAACATTTACAGACGCTCATGAGGCAGGTGTAGAACAAATACTATTTCAACCCATTATTTATCATTCAAATTTCCCCGAACGCCCCGCATTGAATCACAAATCTGATCTGAATGTTGGAGTAGAAAATCTGGATCTCTTAATGAAAGAATTATATCAGATATTGAAATTCGAAAGAAAACACAAGATCAAAACAAATGTTTATAGAATTATTCCATGGATTCAATCATATTTAAAAACAGCATCCATCAAAAATGGCAAATGGTTTTTTGACGATGTGTTGAACAAATTTATTTGCAGAGAAATTCACGCGATCATCGATATCAGTTACGATGGTGGTATACAACCTTGCGGATTATTACCTGCAACCACTTTTATTCAAAAAAACCAAGAACAAGGATTAATGAAATTGTGGTTCGATGCAACATTGGAAATAAAGAGCAATATGGCTCGCGGTCAATATTATGATTGTTGCAATGGTTGTTGTCATCATTTCAGTAGAAATATGCTTGCATCTATTTTCAAACATCCTCTTCAAAACAGAAAAGCATTGATGAAAATGATACCAAATGTTTTAAAGAGGATGCAAGTGGGAATGATGAAAGTTAATATATAAATTAATGACAATGAAAACTGTTCTGGTTACAGGAGGAAACAGAGGAATCGGATTCGAAATATGCAGGCAATTAGATGAACGGGGTTGTACTGTAATTTTGGGATCAAGAGATTTGGAAAAAGGACAAGAAACTACCCGATACTTAAGTAATAAAGTAGTTGTAAAGCAACTCGATGTTACAGATCAGGAAAGTGTATTTAATTTATATAATTCATTACTGGTCGAATTTGGAAAACTTGATGTATTAATTAACAATGCAGGTATCGGCGAGAAAAAAGAAACTCACGAAAATAGTTTATTGGCAGGAATAAAAAATACACTCGAAACAAATATACCCGGAGTTAGACAGATGATTAAATTTTCTACTCCACTTTTAAAGAAAAGCGGCATTGCCCCCCATTTGCATGGCGCCGGAGATACTTCATTAACACATGTAAAAGAGATAATGGAGACAAATTTCTATGGTCCCTGGCGAATGATGCAGACATTTATACCATTATTACAGAAAAGCAGAGATGGGAGGATTATTAATATCAGCAGCGGAATGGGAGAACTAAAAAGTTTAACAGGTTTTTATCCTGGTTATAGTTTATCTAAATCATCATTAAATGCTTTAACAATCATGTTTTCAAACGAATTAAAGAATAGAGGTGTCAGTGTAAATGCAATGTGTCCCGGATGGGTGAAAACTGATATGGGCGGACCAAATGCACCACTTGATGTGAGCGAGGGAGCGGATACTGCAGTTTGGCTCGCAACGGAAAAAGAAATTCCCACTGGAAATTTTTTTAAGGAACGCAAAATCATTAATTGGTAGATGAAAAAAGTTGATGAGTTTATAAGTTTAAAAAAGATATTGTAGAAATAGCAAATGAATATTGGTTTAATTTTTCCAAATGCGGATAGAAGATACAAGACCATACATTTGGGTCTAGCCGCGATTGCAGCGTACGCAAGAGAGCAGCATCAGGATTTGCATTTCTATGTATTGGATACAAGAGTAGCTACATCAAAAGAAACGAAACAATTCTTTAATACAACTTTCGACCTTATCGGGATGACGGTATTTTCACCTGTATATTACGAAGTAATAAATATTTTCAACCGTTTAAGAAAAACACAGCCCGGTACTCCGATTTGTCTTGGCGGACCATACGTGACAACGGTTATGGAAGATATTTTCATAAAAACTCCGGGAGATTTTGTCGTATTTGGGGAAGGTGAAATTACTTTTTCAGAAATAATCTCGCATTTAAAGGGAGAAATGAGATTAAAGGATATCAAAGGATTAATATATAAAAATAACGAGGGAAAAATTGTACGAAATGAAAATCGGGAACAAATTAAAGATTTGAACACACTTCCGATCCCCGCTTATGACATATTTCCAATGGAACGGTATCCATTACACCGTATGATTACCAGTCGGGGATGTCCATTCACCTGCGCCTGGTGCAATTCAAGCTCCATTTGGGATACGACTTATAGAACTCTTAGTGCTGAGAATATGGTGAAGGAAATTGAATTCCTGATCAGCAATTATGGAAAAAGAATCTTTGTGTTTGGTGATAACAGTTTTAATATTCAAACAAAAAGGGTCGAATTATTTTGCGACCTCTTAATTAGCAAACAAATTAAAATACTTTGGTCTGCTTCCATCAGAGCTGATATAATGACATCGGAACTCGCAATTAAGATGAAAGAAGCGGGATGCTATAATGTTTCGATAGGGATTGAATCGGCAAATAATGAGATACTCACTCAAATGAACAAGGGTACAAAAATTGAAAAAATAACCTCAGGTATTAAAATGTTGAAAGAGGCTAATATAGAAGTGATGGCTCAATATGTAATCGGGAGTCCCGGTGAAACACTTGAAACCATAAAGGAATCGATAGAATATGCGAAGAATTCCGAAGCAGATTACACAAATTTCTATACGGTTTTACCTTTTAAAGGAACACCACAATGGGAATACGTATCGAATCACGGGACTTTTTACACAAGAGAAATTCATGACTATCATTCAATTAAACCGCGTATCGTTTTTGAAACACCTGAATTTCCATATAAAGACAGGCTAGCCGCGATAAAACTTGTGAAGAAAGAAGGTTTTTACAGCAATCAGGACAAAAAAAGTTGGTTATTTGATACTGGAAAAGAAATCTCGAAAAAAATTCAAAGAATATTACCTGAATCAACCGGGGAAAAATTGTACATGATTTTAAAATCAATTTATAAATTGAAACTGGTGAAGAAAAACAATATCTGATAAATCCACAAAATGTTCGTCATACTCTATATAACAGCTTTCATTATTATTCTCTATCTCCTCTACCCCATCTATTTGATGTGTTTTCAAAAATACAATGAGGAAAATGAAAAAGAATTGAGTGAAATTGAAGGCGTCTCTCTGATCTTACTTTCGTATAATGGGAAAATATATCTTGAAGAGAAAATTCGTACAATACTCAGGGAATTAGAGTGTTTTTCTGCGTATGAACTTATTATTATTGATGATAATAGTACTGACGGAAGTAAAAAACTCCTTGATACTTTTCGAACCAAGGAACACATTAAAATCATACGACAAAAAAAACACAGAGGGATACCACATTCTATGAATATGGGCGTGAAAAATGCCCGGTATGAGAATATTATCTTCTGCGATCAACGTCAAAGGATTTCAGATCATATACTCGAACATCTTATTGAACCACTCAAAAACAAAGATACCGGAGCAGTTTCCTGTTACATTTCATCGGTGAATAAAAACAAAAAATATTCAATCATAAGAAAATATGAAAATTTTCTCAAAAAACTTGAAAGCAAAACAGGAAGTTTATTAGGAGTTTATGGTCCGATGTACGCTATTAAAAAACAATATTATTCCCTTATTCCGGAGTATATCATTTTGGATGATTTATATCTGAGTTTAAGGATTCTAAAAACAAAAAACATTGAAATAAGAGAAGATTGCAAGGTGATTGATCAGGATTTTTCAACTTTATATGACTACGAAAGAGCCAGAAGATATCTTAGAGGTTTCTTACAAATACTCACGGAAAAATCGTTGATCCGCGACCTCAGTCTTAATCAGCAGGTCATGCTCTTCTGGCATAAATATTTACGATTATCGATTCCTCTGTTTTTATTTTTGTCATACATCACCATAGGTTTACGCTACGTAAATAATACT